>JAZLIC010000155.1:0-5737 GCA_045617225.1 Clostridia bacterium | reverse complement strand
TTCGTTTATGGAAAACCAAGCCGGTTGGCATGGTGCGGCACCTAATGATGAGCAGTATAAGCAGGCAATAGCAGAGCTTGATGCCTATCTTGAAACTATAGGAGGTGCTGAATAATGAAATACGAACTCGGACAAAAAGTTGCTACTCGTGAAGCGTACGGAAACGCTTTGGCGGAGTTTGGCAGTAATGAAAACATCGTTGTTTTTGACGCAGACCTTTCAAAGTCCACAAAGACTGATTCTTTTAAAAAGATTTATCCGGAGCGTTTTATCAACTTCGGTATTGCAGAAGGTAATATGTTATCTACTGCGGCAGGTCTTTCAACCTGCGGAAAGATTGTATTTGCAAGTTCCTTTGCAATGTTTGCGGCAGGACGCAGTTTTGAACAGATAAGAAACTCAATCGGTTATCCGCACCTTAATGTAAAAATCGGTGCAACACACGCCGGCTTATCCGTTGGCGAGGACGGTGCAACACATCAATGCCTTGAGGATTTAGCTTTAATGCGTTCAATTCCCGGAATGGTTATTTTAAATCCGGCAGACGCTACCGAATCTCGCCTTGCAGTGAAGTCTGCTATTGAATACGAAGGTCCTGTATACTTACGTTTTGGTCGTTTAGCCGTACCTACAATTTTTGATGACAGTTATAATTTTGAAATCGGCAAAGGCATAACAATTTGTGAAGGTAATGATGTAACTCTTATCGGCACAGGACTTTTGGTGCACACCTGTCTTGAAGCCGCAGAGCTTTTAGAAAAAGAAGGCATCAGTGCAAGGGTTATAAACATTGCTACAATCAAGCCTATTGACGAGGAGATAATTATAAAAGCCGCAAAAGAAACCGGTGCAATCGTTACTGCTGAAGAACATAATATTATCGGCGGACTCGGCAGTGCAGTTGCAGAAGTTTTGGTTGAAAACGCACCTGTACCTATGCAGCGCATAGGCAGTCGAGATGTTTTCGGCAGAAGCGGTAAACCTGCTCCACTTCTTGAAATGTATGGACTTGATGCAAAAGCAATCGTTGAAAAGGCCAAAAAGGCTATCGCCGCTAAATAATTTTAGCAATACAAAAAGAGGTTGTTTGCGCAACCTCTTTTTTGTGTGTAATGTGAAAAACAATTTTTTGAATTATTTACGCCCCAGCCCGGTTCCGACCTGCCGCTCCCGGTCGGCAATGTAAAAATTTGTTTTTCGGAATTTAGGAATAGGTTTCGTTCTAAATCCCCTCCGTCAAGCGTTACGCTTGCCACCTCCCCTTGGGCATCAAGGGGAGGCAAGAAAAGCGGCAGGAGCAAGCCCCTGCCCTACGATTATATGGGAAGAAAAAAACAGCATAGAAACGGGCGACCACAGAGTATACGAAAAAACAAACCGACAAATTTAATGCCGATTTGTTTTTTACTATAAAATTTTAAAAATTTCTAATCAGGTAACTGCTCCATAAGTGTTACACTTACCGTTGTATTTCTTCCGCTTGAATACTTATATACTTCAAGGCTTATACTCTCTCCCGGTGAATGTGTGTTCTTTATTTTGGTCAAATCTTCGCCGGTTTTTACTTCTGTGCCGTCGGCCTTTACAATAATATCGCCCTGCTGAAGTCCTGCACTTCTTGCAGACTCGGAAGTTACCTCCATAATCTGTGCGCCCTGCGGCCAATGATAAGTCTGACTCATATACTCGGTTACATCACGAGTTGAAACACCGATAACAGGTCTGCCCTTAACATAACTGAATTCCAAAAGGTCTGATATAATAGGTTTTGCTTCCGAAATCGGAATTGCAAAGCCCATACCTTCAACACCATTATAGCTAACCTTTACGGAGTTGATACCAATAACCTCACCTTGTGAATTTACCAAAGCACCGCCTGAGTTACCGGAGTTGATGGCGGCATCTGTCTGAATTAAATTCATCGTTCTGCCATTGACCTGGATATTTCTGTTCACTGCACTTACAATACCCTGTGTGACGCTTCCGAAGAATTCAAGCCCCATCGGGTTACCTATTGCAAGAACTGTTTCACCGATTTCCAAAGAAGCAGAGTCGCCGAGCTGTGCGACCGTAAGTTCTTCGTTAGGTTCTATCTTTATAACCGCTAAGTCAGTCTGTGCATCTGCACCTACTATTTTCGCTTCGTATTCAGTACCTGTATTAAGGGTGACAAGTACTTTGGTAGCAGACTCCACAACATGGTTATTTGTTGCAATATATCCGTCTGCACTTAAAATAATACCGGAGCCTTCGGCGGTAGACAAAGAATAACCGCCAAACAAACCCATTTGGCCCTGCATTGTGCTTGTTATACCAACAACCGCCGGACCGACTTTTTTAGCAACCGTTATAGCATCCATAACTTTATCACTTGAATTTATAACATTCTTAGCGCCAACGGTATCGTCACCGGTGGATTGCAGGCTCTCTATCAAATCGGACTTATTATTTGCAACATATCTGCCGCCGGACATACGACCTAAGGCAAACATTCCGCCCATAACCGCCACATTAACTATTGATATTGCAACAATTGCCGCTATAAAGCGTTTTTTACTGTCAGTTTTCGTATTGTGACTGTTTTCCTGATACGGAACCTTTCTCACCAAAGCGGGCATTTCGTCGGGAATATTTTGCGGTTCATCAACAACTTCGTTGCTTACCGAATCAAATTCAAAACCGCTTTCTTCATTCCATAAATCCGTCTCGCCAATACCTTCGTATTCTTCCACTTCCGGCTCTGCAAAAGAATTAACTTCGTTTTCTTCTTCATCAAAAAAAACTTCGCTCACAAAAAAGACCTCCTATATATTACAAGTACTCTATTAACTTATTTAGTATTATATCTACCACTTATGAAGAAAATATGAATAATATGTAAAAGAAATTTCAACATATTATATATTATTTTCTTCAGTTCGATTTATACCGCGTCCGTGTGTTGCCCTGCCTTTATCAAGCGTAAATACAAACTCAGCGTATTCTCCCTCTACACTGTTTACGGTAATTTCTTTTCCGTGTGCACGAATAACACTTTGAACCAAATAAAGTCCTATACCTGTACCATCTTTATTTATTCCTCTTGATTTATCAACTTTATAAAATCTCTCGAAAACAAATTTAAGTTGTTCCTCGGGAATGCCTGCACCGGTATTTTTTACCGATATTACTACATCGTGTTGTTTAGGATATACGGTAAATGTTATTGTTCCGCCTTCGTTTGTAAATTTTATTGCATTGTCAAGCAGATTTGTAAGAACCGTCTTTATACTGTCGCTGTCTGCCCTTACATAACAACTCTCGGTACTGAAATCTAAGAATATATTAAGATTTTTACTCTCAATTTTCTTTTCAAAGCTTATAATAGTAAACCTTATAATTTCATTTATATCAAAATTATCACGCTTTATGGACATCTTATCGGAGTTCATTCTTGTTATATCCAAAAAGGTATTTACAAGCTTTGAAAGGCGCGAAATCTCACTATGTACAATTTCAAGGTACTGTTTTTCTTTATCCGGCGGAATGGTTTCATCCAATATACCATCAATAAATCCGCCAATAGTCGTCATCGGTGTTCTGAGCTCGTGTGAAACATTTGAAATAAAGCTTGTACGCACTTCTTCAAACTTTTCAAGTTCAGATGCCATATTGTTAAATGTATCGGCAAGCTCTTTTATCTCGCCTATTTTTTCATCTGCTTTTTCAAGCTTAACCCTTGAATTAAACTTTCCGGTAGCAAATTCCTTTGCACTGCTTCCTATATTTTTTATAGGAGTTGTCAAACGCCGTGACAGGGTGTATGAAAGCATAAATGATAAAAGTGATACAATACAAACAGAAAACAAAAGCATTTTAAGAAGGGTATTATTCATCTTCTGCCGTTCAGGTATGGGAGCACTTATCATAACCGCGCCAACCACATTTTCGCTACTGTTATCTAAAATCGGGACTCTTAAAGTAAACATTGTTTCATTAAAAAGACCGTTCATTGTGCCGATAATATGACCTTTTTTACCTTCTAATACTTCCTTTATATTATCCTTCGGAATAGATTTAACCTTTTTGTCAATATATCCGCTTTCAAAAGTATCTACAAGCACGTTACCTTCACGATCCAAAACAAAAATATGCGTATTACTGCTTTTGGAAAACCCCTGCAAAACTGCGGAAAGCGTTTCGATAGAAATATTATTGTCTATTAAATTTACGATTGAGTCAGCATTCTTGCTTAAACTTTCCTCATTCTGTCCCGTTATGTAATTTGAAACCAAGACCATCTGAAGTGAGCCTAAAATTATAATACATACCAAAACAGAAATCATATTTACAATCAAGACACGGGAAAAAATTGTCTTTCCAAACATAACAATCTCCATTCTGCCGCTATGCAACGGCATAAAGTTTCATTTAGATATTGTCCGGATGTGGGCTATGCCTCAAATTTGTAGCCGACACCCCAAACAGTTTTAAGCTGCCACTTTCTATCCTCGCCCTCAATTTTTTCACGGATACGCTTGATATGCACATCAACAGTACGAGAGTCGCCGAAGAACTCATATCCCCATATCTCATCAAGTAATTGGTCACGAGTAAAAACTTTATTTGTATGCTTAGCCAAAAAGTATAAAAGTTCAAATTCCTTAGGCGGCATCTCTATTTTCTTATCATCTAAGTATACTTCATAGGTTGACTGATTTATTATAAGTCCCTCAAAGCTTAACTCTGCAGAATCTTCTTCATCTTTTGCGTGATTATCGGCTCGTCTTAGTACTGCTTTCATTCTTGCAACAAGCTCTTTTGGCTCAAAAGGCTTTACTACATAGTCATCTGCACCAAGTTCAAGCCCCAATACTTTATCAAATGTTTCACCTTTTGCAGTTAGCATAATAATCGGGACATCACTTACCGCACGGATTTCACGGCAAACCTGCCAACCGTCTTTTACTGGAAGCATAATATCTAAAAGAATTAAATCAGGCACAGATGCTTTAAACTTTTCAATCGCATCACTGCCGTTATGGGCAATAACCGATTGAAAGCCTTCCTTTTCGACATACAATCTGATAAGTTCGCAGATATTTACTTCGTCATCTACAATCAATATAGTTTGTTTTGTGTTCATAATAAGGCACCCCTTTCTTACTCCCTAATTCTAACATATACTTTTAAAAGTCGCAAGAGCAACTTTGTATATTAGATGTATAGTATTTTAAATTTTTATGAAAATTTTGTAAATTTCTTAAAGGCGTATAGAATATTTCATAATACAAACGCCTATAATTAACTATAAACAAAAGGGCGGTGAAACTATGAATAATAAAAAACAAGCAAAACTGAATTTACTTCAAAACCGGGAACGATATAATCAGCTTTTTAACTCTGCAAACGCCGCAAAGATTGATATGCAGGCGGCAATGCAAAACTTAAAGAATGTATCGGACCCTGATATAATTGACATTTATATCTACGAACTTCAAAAAGCGCAGGTAAAATATGACCATATTATAAAAGAAATGCGGGAATTTTGAGTAAAACCCTTGCTTTATTTAATTGGAAATGCTATACTATATAAGATTATAATTAGCATGAAGGGAGCAGGTTGCAATGGCAAAAGAATTGCCAAAAACTTATGACCCCAAACAGGTAGAAAAACGCATCTACCAAGAATGGGTTGATAAAGGATATTTCCACGCAGAGGTGGACAAAAATAAAAAACCGTTTACGATTGTTATCC
>JAZLIC010000154.1:0-11873 GCA_045617225.1 Clostridia bacterium | reverse complement strand
CGTGAGGACAAGTGTAAATTGCCTTTTCTTCAAGCTCGTACACCTTATTTGCTACATCCTCCATCTCTCGCATCTCCAAGTGCTTGTTCGCTTTTATGGCATATTTGCAAGCAATAAGGTCAAGGACACGCTCTTGAAAATCCGCAATGGTGTGCCTTCTGTTTTGACTTAGTGCATCGGTAAATTCCAAAATCAAATCCCGTATCTCATCTGCATCGCCGATGACCGGGGTACTGTTTACCAAAACTGCGTTAGAGCCGAATTCTTCAATTTCAAAGCCGAACTCCGTAAAGGTCTTTAAATTACTAAGTACCGTTTCCGTTTCCGCATACCCGAGGTCGATTACCAAAGGAACCAATAACTGTTGTGAAATCCGCTCCTTATTCTCTTTTTGAGTTTTAAGGATTTCAAACCTGTACCTCTCGTGGGCGGCGTGTTGGTCGATAAGACACATCTTATCATCTTCTTTTATGATTATATATGTATCGAAAATCTGTCCGACAATACTCCACTTTTTGAGTTCAACAAGCGGTACAACTTCATCTTTTGTTTCCGGCACGGTATACACAGGCTCATGAAAAGCGTCTCCGGCTGTTTTAATCGGCATCGTGCTTTTAAGGAAGTCCTCTACAATACCTGAATTAACTTTTTCCGCAGGCTTAATATGTCCTGTAAAGGCAGTCCTTGGTGCAGTTTTATATACATCTGCACCGGTTGTATTTTCGCTCACGGAAGGTATGTCCACCATATCTTCAATAGCTTCCGCCGTTTCTTTTTTGGGAGTGTCCGTTTGCCGAAGCGCATTACTCACACCGTTATAAACTATTTCATAAATTCTCTTTTCGTTTGCAAACTTAACCTCTGTCTTGGCAGGGTGAACATTTACATCAACAAATGCAGGCGGAAGAATAATATTTATCACAAAGAACGGGAACTTGCCAACCATCATTGAATTTCGATATGCTTCCTCTACCACCTTGCTTACAACATGATTTTTAACATATCTGCCGTTTACAAACACCGTCTGTCTGGTACGGTTTCCACGGGCAATATTAGGCTTTCCCACGACGCCGTTTACCGTCACGCCGTCAATACTGTAATCTACATCTAAAACATTTTTGGCATGGTCCATACCATATATTTTTAAAATAACATTCTTTAAATCGCCATCTCCGCTTGTTGAAAAAACTTCCTTGTTATCGCAAAAATATGATATGGAAGTGTCCGGACGTGAGAGCGCAATCCTGCCGAGCAAGTCTGCTACATAACCTGCCTCGGTAGAATCCTTCTTTAAAAACTTTATTCGTGCCGGAACATTTGCAAAAAGTCCCTTTACCATCATTGTGGTGCCTGTGTTGCAAGCGATTTCAGACTTTTCCGTCACAATACCATCTGTCATTTTAAGATATGTTCCGCACTCACTTTCCTCCGTCTTGCTTATAACCTCTATATCCGCTACCGCACAGATGCTCGCAAGTGCTTCACCCCTAAATCCCATCGTATGTATATTTTCTAAATCGTCAATACCGCGCAGCTTACTTGTTGCGTGACGCAAAAACGCCGTTTCGATTTGGTCTTCCGGAATACCGCTTCCGTTATCGGTGACACAAATAAGTGTTATTCCGCCGTTTTCAATTTTGACTTCAATTTTTGAAGCGCCTGCGTCAAGTGCATTTTCCACAAGCTCTTTTACAACCGCAGACGGCCTTTCCGCAACCTCACCGGCGGCAATCTGGTCTGCAACCATTTTAGAAAGCACTTTTATTTCGGGCATAAAAAGTTCACCTCATCAATCGTTTTTTGCCTTGGCTTGAAGGTCATAGAGTATATTAAGTGCCTCAACGGGAGTTAAGGTATTTAAGTCAATCTCTTTAAGCTCACTGACTATCTTATTTTCGGTAATGTTAAGAAAATTAAACTGGTCATTATCTATGTTATTTCCCTTTAAGCCGGTATTGATTTTTGCGGTGCTAACCTGTTTTTGGTCACGGGATTCAAGCACAGCGGCAATTTCCTTGGCACGCTTTATAACACTCTTTTTAACACCTGCAATAGCCGCAACCTCAACGCCGTAGCTTTCGTCGGCGCCTCCTCTTATAATCTTTCTAAGGAAGGTTATGTCATCTCCGCGTTTTCTTACCGCAACGCAGAAGTTCTTTATGTTCGGCACTTTATCTTCAAGCTCGGTAAGCTCGTGATAATGAGTTGCAAACAGTGTTTTAGCACCGCATTTTTTGCGGTCAGCAATATGCTCTACTACCGCCCATGCAATACTAAGTCCGTCGAATGTGCTTGTTCCTCTGCCGATTTCATCTAATATAATAAGGCTCTTATCGGTTGCATGGTCTAAAATATATGCAACCTCCTTCATCTCAACCATAAAGGTACTCTCGCCCGCCGACAAATCATCAGATGCACCCACACGGGTAAATATTTTATCAACAATACCAATCTCCGCATCGTCCGCAGGCACAAAACTTCCCATCTGTGCCATAAGTACAATAATGGCAACCTGTCGCATATATGTCGACTTACCTGCCATATTCGGTCCGGTGATAATCACAATCTGGTTTTCGCCATTATCAATAGTCACATCATTTGGGATAAAAGGCTTACCGACCATAAGCTTTTCCACAACCGGATGTCTGCCGCCTTTTATCGCAATACGGTCCTTGGTGGTCATCTTGGGCATTGTATAATGATTCTTCTCAGCAACCTCAGCAAGCGCAGAGTATACATCAAGCTCTGCAATAATATCCGCCATCTTTTTTATCCTGTCATAGCTTTCCGCTACTTTATCACGAACCTTAGTAAATATTTCAAATTCCAAATCCAGCATCTTTGCATCGGCGTTTAGAATATCATCCTCGATTTCTTTAATTTCAGGTGTGATATATCTCTCACCCGTGGTTAAGGTTTGCTTTCTTATAAAGTAATCCGGCACCAAATCAACATTAGACTTGCTTACCTCTATGTAATAGCCAAATACCTTGTTATAGCCGAGCTTCATTATCTTTATGCCTGTCTTTTCTTTTTCCGCTTCGACTATATCGCTAAGCCAACCTCTGCCATTTGTTACAATGTCACGCAGTCTGTCAAGCTCAGCATTTGCACCGTTTCGTATCATACCGCCGTTTCTGATTGTTGCCGGCGGCTCGTCTACTATCGTATCATTTATAAGCTTATATAAATCCTCAAGACAATCAAAGACACTTGCCTTTCTTGAAAGCAACTTTGAGGAACAGTTTTCTATACTCTTTTTTATCTGCGGAAAATGTGAAAACGACTCTTTAAGAGCTTTAAGGTCAAGGCAATTTGCACTTTTATATGCGACCTTGTTGATAATTCTTTCAATATCTCTTACACCTTTAAGCTCCGTTGTCATCTCCTCACGCATAATCGGATTGCGATAAAATTCATCTACCGCCAAATGTCGATTTTGAATACTTATACAATTTGTAAGCGGCGCAGTAATAAACCTGCGCATCATACGCGCACCCATAGATGTCTTTGTTTTATTAAGTACCCAAAAAAGACTTCCCTTCGTCTTTCTGTCACGCATAGTTTCGCAGATTTCAAGATTACGCAAGCTATATACATCAAGCTTTAAGCTTTCGTCATCTCTGTCAACCGCAATTTTGCTTAAACTAAGCTCGTCCGTCTTTTGTGTTTCTTCCAAATAGAAAAGGAGCGCGCCTACCGCACATATGCAAAGGTTTTTGTTTTCAAGCTCATTTATGCTTTCGCTAAGCTGTTCCGCCGCCTTCTTATATGCCTCGTTATATTCAAACGCCCAATTATAAAAATTACGCACAAATCCCCCCGTGCGCCTCTTAACTTCCTCAATCAATTTATCGTTTTCGTAACATTCAAGGTTTACAACAATCTCCCTTGGGTCATACTTTGCAAGCTCGTTAAACATAGCAGACTTTGCATCATCGCCCGTGAATTCGGTAGCAGAAAGCTCACCCGTGGTAATATCCACAAAGGCAACGCCTATACCTGCATCTTCAAGATAAATCACGGAAAGATAGTTGTTTTTACTGTCATCAAGTGCCATAGAATCCATAATGGTACCCGGAGTGACAATGCGCACAACATCACGCTCAACCAATTCTTTGGCTAAGCTTGGATCCTCGGTCTGTTCACAAATTGCAACATTATATCCGTTTTGAACGAGCTTTGAAATATAGCTGTCCACAGAATGGAAAGGGACACCACACATAGGTGCCCTTTCCTCCATGCCGCAATTACGACCGGTCAGAGTAATTTCAAGCACTTTTGACGCAAGTAATGCGTCGTCAAAAAACATCTCATAAAAATCACCCAAACGATACATCAAAATACAGTCCTTATACTCCTCTTTCATAGCAAGGTACTGTTTCATCATAGGGGTAAATTCATTCTTTTTTGTTCCCACTTAAAACCTCTCCTGACCTAAATCTTAATTTTAGTGACAACCGCCACAAGTTGAACAACTGCCGCCGCAACCGCCTTCTGCTTCGCCATTTATAAAGTGTTGAAGTATTCCGTTCATCTGACTTAAAAGTGTTTCAAAAGCTTTGTTGGCTTCGATATATTCACGAATAATTTTATTCTGTGCCATCTTGTTAAATTCCGCTTGAAGGAAGTCACCGACTTCTTTGATTTCATCTTCTGATGGCTGCTTTCCCTCAAACTCTGCCATTTTTGCTTCTCTCTTTGTGTTGTAGTCCTGTATAAGTCCTGCTGCCTCAGCATCAGCAAGCAAAGCTTTGTTTGCCTCATCTGCGCGCTTCTTTACATCGCTGTCTGCGATTAGTTTACCAAGTTCTGTTGCTTTGTTTAAAATTGTTTCATTCATTTCTTTTTCCTCCTTATACCACTTCGCCATAAAGTGACCAAGTTTGTACCTTTGTTATTTTTATATTAAGCATCTTACCTATAAGCTCCGCTCCTCCGGGGAAGTTTACTACCTTTCCGCCCTCTGTGCGTCCCGTTATGGCAGACACATCATTTTTACTTACTCCTTCTGCAAGCACTTTTTGTACCGTACCGAGATATACATCGTTTTTACGCTTTGAAATCTCGTTCTGTACTTCAAGCATTCTGTCAAAGTTTTTGTGTATTTCCTCATCAGTCAAAGCAAAATCCATACTTGCCGCAGGTGTTCCCACACGCTTTGAATATATAAACGAAAATATACTGTCATACTCCACTTCTTTTAAAAGTGACAAAGTATCTTCAAAATCCGCCTGAGTTTCTGTCGGAAAGCCAACAATAACATCTGTTGTAAGCACAATATCCGGAATACGCTCTCTCACCTTTTTTACCAAACCTAAATAATGCTCTCTCGTATACTTTCTGTTCATATCTTCAAGCACCTTATCGGAGCCTGCCTGCACAGGAAGGTGAAGCTGCTTGCACACCTTTTCTTCCTCTGCCATAACATCAATTAAGCGGTCAGATAAATCCTTAGGATTTGATGTCATAAAACGCACTCTTTCTATTCCGTAAACCTTGCAGACCTCACGCAAGAGAGTCGGAAAGTCGTATCCGTCTGACGAATATGAGTTTACATTCTGCCCTAAAAGCATTATTTCTTTGTAACCCTCAGCCGCAACGCTTTTTACCTCGTCTATAATATTTTCGGGCTTTCTGCTTCTCTCTCTGCCACGCACATATGGTACGATACAATAACTGCAAAAATTGTTGCAGCCGTACATAATCGGTATCTTTGCAAGGGGAGACTCATCACGCTTGTATGTTATTCCTTCATAGACAGAGCCGTCCTCATTTTCAACATCTACTATGCGTTTATTTGATAAAACCTCCGCAATCAGGGCAGGAAGCCTGTAAAGCGCATGTGTGCCAAATACCAAATCCACATGGGGATACTTTTTATAAATTATCTCCGAAATATGCTCCTGTTGCATCATACATCCGCAAACACCGATAATCATATTGGGATTTTTGCGTTTTTGATGTTTAAGCGCACCGATATTACCGAAAACTTTAAGCTCCGCATTCTCACGGACTGCACAGGTATTGTATATCACAATATCCGCATTCTTTGGTGAGTCCGTAAAGTCGCAACCCATATCAAAGAACATTCCTTTTATCTTCTCGGAATCGCTCTCGTTCTGTTGGCAACCGTAAGTTTCGACAAAGACAGTAACTTTTCCGTCACGCTTTTTAAATTCTTCTCTAAGAGCGGATATTATCTGCTTCTGCTCTTCGATTTCCTCTTTGCTGATTTCTCGTATCATTTACATATTCCTATACTTATCCAAGATTTTTTCAATTCTTCCGATTGGTGTCAAAAGTTCGCTTATTGAGCTTTCCTCGTTTAGTGTGTTAATCAAAAGTGCGATATATTTTGACATATCAACCTCATGATACCACGGTGCATCTAAAAGCTCCTTCGGGCGATATACCAAATTTGTTGTAAACACACCATCTATAAGGCCTTCTTTGTGGGCTTTATTAAATTTCTCAATTCCCTCTGTAAACAATCCGAATGTTGAGAATACAATCACTTTGTTAGCGTTACGCTTTTTAAGCTCTCTCGATACATCAATCATAGAGTCACCGGACGCAATCATATCGTCAACAACAATAATATCCTTCCCTGAAATATCGTTGCCCAAGAATTCATGTGCCACGATTGGGTTCTTTCCGTCAATAATTTTTGAATAATCACGGCGTGTGTAGAATGTACCGAGATTCATACCAAGCACTGATGAATAGTACATACAACGGCCCATTGCACCCTCATCAGGCGATACAATCATAGTGTTTTCTTTATTCAAAATAATATTAGAGTCATATTTAAGGCAAGCCTTAATCATCTGATATGTAGGATGAACATTCTCAAATCCCTTGTGCGGAATAGCGTTCTGAACACGTGGGTCATGCGCATCAAATGTAATGATATTATCAACGCCCATATTCGTAAGCTCTTGAAGTGCCATTGCACAATCTAAGGACTCTCTTGCAACTCTCTTATGTTGTCTGCCCTCGTAAAGCATAGGCATAATAACGGTTATACGCTTTGCTTTACCACCCATTGCGGATATAACACGCTTTACATCCTGAAAATGGTCATCAGGGCTCATCGGAACATCTGTTCCGTACATTTTGTACTTAACACCATAGTTAAAGGCGTCCATTACAATATACATATCATATCTTCGTATTGAATGCTGGATTGTTGCCTTTGCTTCACCTGTGCCGAAACGAGGACAGGTAATAGGTATCAAATAGCTGTCGGGAGTGTCATTCTTTCCTTGATTAAAGCTTTTGAGATAATAGTCTATGCGTGATGCAATATCCTCACAGCCGCACATTCCTATTACTCCTAAATGATTTGCCTTGGTAACTTCGTTAGAGTTTTCCATTTCTCAACAACCTTTCGTATAGTGATTTATATTTTACAGAGTTAATTATGTTCAGAGAGCATTTTATATCTTATATCCCATAGTTTTTTGGATAAGTCAACATAGTATTCGTGGGGGTTTTCAAAACGCTTTACTTCGTCCCATATAAGTTCAAGCTCACCTTGACAGTATTTCTTAATACTTTCAAGGTCAGGTGACTGATATACGCACTCGCCGTTTACAAAGATAGGCTTTTGAAGTTCAATCGCCTTAAAATCGGTGAGGGTTTTGTGTTTCCATGTGCTGATAGGGTCAAATATAACATACGGTTTACTGTCGTCAATCGTTTCATCATAGGCAGTCAAAACATCTGCAATAGCTTTGCCTGTGTCATTTGAATACAGGCGATAAACCTTCTTAAAATACGGATTTGTAATCTTGCTTACATTTTCGCTTATCTTTATGCGAGGCTTAATCTTACCTTCGCTTTCAACGGCAACCAGCTTATAAACGCCTCCGAATACAGGTTCCGACTTTGATGTGATAAGTCGCTCCCCTACGCCGAAAGAGTCAATCTTTGCGCCCTGATGCAGAATATCACGGATAATATACTCATCAAGCGAATTTGAAACTACGATTTTTGCATCGGTCCAACCGGCTTCGTCAAGCATCACTCTTGCTTTTTTTGTAAGGTAGGTTATATCGCCGCTGTCTATTCTTATTCCGCAATCGGTAATACCGAGAGGCTTTAATACCTCATTGAATGTGCGTATGGCGTTAGGAACACCGCTCTTTAAAACATTATAGGTATCAACCAAAAGTGTGCAGTTATTGGGATATGTTTCCGCATAAGCCTTAAACGCTTCGTACTCACTTTCAAAGGACTGCACCCAACTGTGTGCCATCGTTCCGAGCGCAGGCACGCCGAACATTTGGTCGGATATGGTACAGGCAGTACCTGCAACGCCGCCGATATACGCCGCCCTTGCACCATAGATGGCACCGTCGTATCCCTGTGCACGGCGTGAGCCGAATTCCATAACAGGTCTTCCGTCTGCGGCACGAACTATACGATTACTTTTGGTGGCAATCAGGCTTTGATGGTTAACGGTCAAAAGTATCATAGTTTCCACAAACTGTGCCTGTATAATCGGCCCGCGTACCGTAACGATAGGCTCATTTGGGAATATCGGCGTTCCTTCTGGGATTGCCCATACATCACAACTGAATTTAAAGTCTTTAAGATAATCCAAAAATTCCTCGCAAAATATACCCTTATCTTTAAGATAGGATATATCCTCCTCAGTAAACTTTAAATTTTTAAGATAATCTATAAGCTGCTCAACCCCTGCCATAATAGCAAAACCGGCATCATCCGGCACTTTTCTGAAAAACATATCAAAATATGCGATTTTTTCACTCATACCACGGTTTAAATAGCCGTTTGCCATTGTGATTTCATAAAAGTCGGTAAGCATTGTATAATTCATCTGTTTACTGCCTCCATTTCAGAGTTCTTATACTCCTGAGTATAGTATAACATTTGAGTTTACGAAAAACAAGTAATTTTCTCTAAAAGTTATCCACCTTTATTAAACTTGACAAAATAATCAAAAATAGATAGTATTTATATAACAATTTTGTACTAAAACGGCAGAATGGAGATTTTTATGAGAAACCGATACTTCATAATTTTGTTTGTGATGCTGATTATTCTTTGCCTTACAGCAATGGGGCTTATCAATCATATATCAAAGGATACGGATAAAATCCTTAATGTGTATTACGAAAACAAGTTAATCCACACGATAAATTTGTATGATGTCAAAACGCCTTATGACTTGCCCATTACATACAATAATCACACAAACATACTAAGGGTATATAAAGATGGTGCAGAGATGATTTTTGCCGACTGTCCGGATAAGCTTTGCATACATCAGGGAAAAATCGAAAGCAGTCTTAAACCGATAGTCTGCCTTCCGAACAAAGTTCGTGCAGAAATAATTTCAAAAGGTAAAAGACAGGTCGATGCAATAACAAATTAAATTTATTGCCAAAAGGAGATTTTTATGAAGTTAAAACGCTTGACAATTCTCTCACTCCTCACAGCATTTTCGCTTATTACTTTCATAATCGAAGCGCAAATTCCTCCGCTTACTTCGGTACCCGGGATAAAAATAGGCCTTGCCAACATCTTTACTCTCTTTGCACTGCGTTTCTTCAAACGCAGAGAGGTTGCAGTAATGCTTTTTGTAAGGATATTTTTAGGCAGTGTTTTCTCCGGCAATATATCAGCCCTTCTTTACAGTTTGAGCGGTGGCTTTGTGTGCTTTATTATAGAGTCGCTTATTATAAATAAATTCTCCGATAAAAATATATGGGCTCTCAGTGTACTCGGCGCAATTGCCCATAACATAACACAAATCTGTGTTGCCGCCCTCGTCCTCAGCAGTATATCTGTTTTTTGGTATCTGCCTGCCCTTATAATCGCCGCTATCCTCTCAGGTACATTTACAGGGCTTTGCATCCAAGCGGTAATACTTAACTTTGGAAAAACTCTCAAAAAACACTTTTTATAAAATATTCCAAAAAATGTAAAATATTTTGTATATTTTAACAATTGCATTTTTCTGTTTAAAATGGTAATATTTGGTTGTAATTCCATTAAAGACAGCCTCCCCGCTGTTTTTACACAAACAGGCAAGCCTCGCAACTATCTGTGAGGCTTGCCTGTTTTAATGAATAATCCTAAAACAAATTTTACAGTTAGATAGTAGGAGCGGTCCCTGTGTGGCCGCCCGAACATAGGGATTAGGGATTAGGTTTATGTGGGGCGTTGGGGGAATTTTCGGTCGGTCGCACTTTTAAAGCACCTTTACTTGACATTTTTGTTATAAAGGGGTATAATACATCTGTTTTTTATGCGTATATTATGTATTGAAAAGGAGAGATATTTAGAATATGCGTATTATTATTGTTGGTTGCGGAAAAGTAGGCAGTATGATTGCACGCTTTCTTGACCGTGAAGGGCACGACATTGTTGTAATTGATAAAGACTCTGCCGCACTCGAAAAATTGACAAGTTCACTTGATATTATGGGTATTGAAGGGAACGGCGCAGACGACCAGATACAGATTGAAGCAGGTGCGGAATCGTCAGACCTTTTAATTGCAGTTGCCGCAAATGACGAAACAAATCTTCTCTGTTGTTTGGTTGCAAAAAAATTAGGCGTTACTTCTACCATTGCAAGAGTTCGTAATTTTGAATATAACGGCAGTATAAAACGACTGCGTGATGATTTAGGTCTTTCTATGACCATAAATCCGGAGCGTTCTACCGCAAATCGCATTGCAAGACTTTTAGAATTCCCGGAGGCTGTTGAAATTGAGAGCTTCTCTCGCGGAAGCGTCGCACTTTACACCTATAAATTACCTGAGGCCTCTGTTCTTTGCGGAAGATGTGCTTCCGATATTTTCTCAGATGCGAAGCTTAAAGTAAAGCTTGGCATCGTAGAGCGTGACGGACAGATATTTATACCAAAAGGTGATTTTGTGTTGGAGGGCGGAGATACTCTTTCCATTCTTGCACCACCGAAATTCGCACGCAAATTTATACGCCTTTGCGGTATCATTGATGACGCAAGCAAGAATATTATAATAGTTGGCGGAAGCAGAATTGCATACTACCTTGCAAGGCACTTTGAGGACAGTAATGCACATATTAAAATTATTGACCAGGACCACGACCGTTGTATGGAGCTTAGCGAAGTTTTAGGCGGTAATATTTCAATCGTATGCGGTGATGCACTTGACCAGCACTTATTAAGCGAAAACGGAATTAAGACCACCGACGCATTTGTTGCACTTACGGGAATTGACGAAACAAATATGCTTCTTTCCTTGTATGCACGCAGTGTTTCTGATGCAAAAACCGTCACAAAGGTTAACAGAATGCGTTTTGATAACCTTATTTCCAATATGGATTTAGGAAGCGTAATTCACCCCAAATACTTAACCGCAGAGTACATTTTGCGTTATGTACGTGCAATGCAAAACTCTTTCGGCAGTAATGTTGAAACCCTTTATCGTTTGGCAGACGGACGGGTTGAAGCGTTGGAGTTCAGGGTTAGGGAAGATTTACCGTTTTTGGGCATTCCTTTAAAAGATATACGCTTTAAAGATAATTTGCTTCTCGGAGCAATTACACGTTCGGGCAAAATCATTATTCCGCAAGGTGATGATTGTTTAAAACTAAATGACACAGTTGTAGTTATAACTTCACATCTTGGTCTTAAAGACCTTAAAGACATTGTAAAGTAAGGTGCTTTTATGAATTTTAGTATTATACGTTATTTACTTGGCTGGATTATGCAGATTGAAAGCGGATTTATGCTTACCTCTTGCATAGTTGCTCTTATCTATCACGAAACACAAGGATTTGTATACTTGCTTGTCGGCATATTATTATTACTGATAGGTATCTGCCTTGTACTGAAAAAGCCGAAATCCAAA
>JAZLIC010000153.1:0-2448 GCA_045617225.1 Clostridia bacterium | reverse complement strand
GTCCGCAAGCTCCCAATAAACCGAATAGTATTGTCTGATATCGGACATCATAAGCTTCTGACCGTGTGTCAATTCCTCTTTTGCAATCTGGTAAACATCTTTAAGAACCTGCTTTTCGTTTGCAAGGGCATAGAAATAAGTTCTGCCGGGCATTTCGTTTGTAACATCCCATTCGTAAATGTACGGGAACTTTTCGTTCATTTCTCTGAAACGCTCTCTCACTATTTTCTTAAAGTCCTCATAACGCTGACTTGCAGGTCTGGTATCGCTTCCGTTAATCAACTTATAAATTTTCGATGTCTTAGCGTAGTCGTCTGCGGTAGAAACCGGCATAAACAATGCGTGTCCGCGAACATACTTGATATGATTTGCTTTTGCAACATCAATTACGCTTTGTGCTCTATCTGGCTCATTTTCGTAAATTGTCCACTTTAAGCCGTTGCCGACAACCATTGAGTTAAAGTTCGCCTCTAAGTTCTCGGTAAGGCGAGTAGCAGGAATACTCTCGGAAGGCATACCTTTTATATACTCGGTATCCATACATACGCCAAACTTATATTCATGTTCAAACATATTAAAGGTGAGCTCTGCATTCTCTATCGGATTTCCGTCCTTATCCTGAACAATTACCTTAAAGTCGCCCTTGCGCACCTGTTCGATTCTGTCAAGTGCTTCTTTTCTCCATTCTGCCTCGGGAGCTAAGTCTGCGGCAACTCTATCAATTTTGTTTGGTGTATAGTAGCTTACATCTGCATCTTTACCAACATTTCTGACTTCAAATCCGGCAATTTGGAATACCTGTTCTTGCATACCGTAATTTACTCTGAGAAGGTTGCTGCCTTTACCGCCGGTATGTAAGTATTCAAACTTCTGCCAATCGTCGCCGAATGTAACGGTTTCTTCAAGAAATCTACCGCTTCCTTGTGTGATATATACTTCCATAGATGCGGTTTCTGTTGCCTCATCACCGCCGGAAATTCTCCTTGCATAGAATGAAAGAATGTAGTTATCATCTTCTTCCATTGTAGGAAGAGTCTTGATATTTATATCCAAATCATGCGAGCCGGTTCGCACCGCAGTTTGAGTAATCTGCAAAGCCTGTGTAAATGGTAAAAACTCATTTTCGGTTGTTGATGCAATAGTATTACCTGCGGTAAAGAGCTTAAATGCGAACGGTGTATCCTGAGTTACAGTTACATTTTTTGTGCTTGTACCTCTGCACTTTGCTACCGCAGAAGCAAACTCAGACTGAGTTGCAATAACAGTTCCTCCTGTTACCGGCATACCCCTTTCAAACTTCTTAACCGCATCCGAATAATCGGTACGGTTGTATATCAAATCATCCAATCTGTTTGACTTCGCAAATCTTGTAGGAAATCCTTTTCTTTCGTAATCGGACACAAGCTCAGCGGTACCGGGCTTTAAAGGAACATCATCAAACGCCGGTGCATAAGTTGATGTCTTGCTTACCAAACGTATACGAAGTCCCGAGCGTTCTCTGATTACATGATAACCAAGTCCGTCACCGGCGAAGTCAATCGGTACATACCTTTTCTTATTTATAACCTTTGCAGGTACCGATAATTCTTCCTTAACGCCATTTTTAGACGCAACAGTTTCGCCCATCTTAAACAATACGGTCTTCTCATCTTTTGTAAGCAAAAGTTCTTCCTTTTTCGGGTCCCAATGTGCATAGCCACCCAAAGCTTCTGCAAAAGCATCGGCAGGCACAAGAACCTGAAAATCATTAGTACCAACCTTTTCGACAACAGATACAAATGTTGACTTGGTGCCGTTGATGCTAATGACAACATCACTGCTGCTTGCCCCAAAGCCTGTAACACTAAAGATGTTTAGAACCATAATTGCCGCCACAAGAAAAACAAACGCTCGCTTCATATTATTTTCCTCCTTGAATATGGGGTGCCATTTGTAGCCAAACGGCACCTAAATAATTAATTAATACCCTGTGTTTTTAAGAAGAATAACACTTCTTGGTGAAGCCGAACTCATAAACGAATAGATTTCGTCGCCGACTTCCGCATCATATATTGAGCCTGGGTACATCTCTCCGGTTTCATAATCATAAACGGTGATTGTAGCACTCTTTTCAACATGGAGCCATGTTGAATATTGCTGAATACCGGAAGCTATAACATCTGACTTTAATGAATGGTTATTCATCGCAGTATGCATGCCCCAATAATAATCTGTAACTTCAATTGTGTTATTGTCAGCAAATATATCAGTAATCTTACCTCTGACAGATGTACTGTTTGTAAACAAGCTCCAATAACATCCACCGCTTACGCCTGTTGAGCCGTACTGAACATACATACCGGTCGACGCACGTCTTGCAATTTCAAGCCATACAACCTCATCGTCACGGACAATAACCCTTACAATATCACCCTTATGGACATTCTTTGCATCAACATAAGGTGTATC
>JAZLIC010000152.1:0-2009 GCA_045617225.1 Clostridia bacterium | reverse complement strand
GAGGATAACACGGTTACATTAGGCGAGAGCGGAAGCGAATTTTCAAGCACGCTATATGCAAACGATTTAAACTTTATTCCGTTTAATATGCCGCAGGATACCTTTGATGCAGAGGTAAAGGTAAGATACAGTGCAAAGCCTGCCCCTGCTAAGGTGAGCGTAAAAGACGGAATAATGCGTGTGGATTTTTTAGAGCCCCAAAGAGCCATAACCCCCGGACAAGCAGTTGTTCTGTATAATGACAGGGTTGTATTGGGCGGCGGAACGATTATTGATAAGATTTAAAAGGCGGTGTCTGAAATAGAATTTACAGAGATTAGAGATAGAATAATCGAGAAAGAGTATTCTATGTTAAACAACAAACAGTTGGAGGCAGTTCTTACAACCGAGGGGCCGCTTCTTGTGCTTGCCGGCGCCGGCAGCGGTAAAACAACGGTAATTATACATAAGATTGCACACCTTATAAAGTACGGTCAGGCGTATAAAAGTGAGGTTGTGCCTGACGGAATAACCGACAGGGAAACGGAAATCCTTAAATGGTATGCGGACGGTGAGATTGATGAACTGCCGCAAGAGATAGAAGATTGCCTTGGCGTAAATTGTGTCAGACCATATAATATTTTGGCTATAACTTTTACAAACAAGGCGGCAGGGGAGCTTAAAGGCCGTCTTGAAAAGCGGCTTGGCATCAGGGGAAATGATGTTTTTGCAGGTACATTTCATTCCTCTTGTGTTAAATTCCTTCGCCGTGATGCGGAGCGTATAGGTTACGAGAGCAGTTTTACCATATATGATTCTGCCGACCAACAGACCGTTATAAAAGAGTGCTTAAAGGAGCTTGGCATTGACGATAAAAAGTATCCGCCACGGGCAGTTTTGAGTGTAATCAGCGGTGCAAAGGATTCTCTTACCACTCCGGAAGAATTTGAAAGACAAAATCAAAATGATATATATTTTTCAACCATTGCCAAGGTGTATAGGCTTTATCAAAAAAAGCTTTACGAAAACAACGGTATGGATTTTGATGACCTTATTATAAATACCGTCAGGCTCTTTGAGGAATGTCCTGATGTTTTGCAACATTACCAAAATAAGTTTAAGTATATCTTGGTAGACGAGTATCAGGATACAAACCATGCCCAATATCGTTTGGTAAGCCTTCTTGCAAACAAGCATAAAAATCTTTGTGTTGTAGGCGATGATGACCAAAGTATATATAAATTTCGCGGTGCGGATATACAAAATATTTTAGGTTTTGAGAAGGAGTTTAAGGATTGTACGGTAATCAAACTTGAAGAAAACTATCGTTCAACGCAGACAATCCTTGACGCTGCAAATAATGTCATAAAGAATAATCGTGGCAGAAAGGGCAAGTCGCTTTGGACAAGTAACGGCGGCGGTGATAAAATATATCTCTACCGTGGCGAGTATGAGCATGCCGAGGCGTACTATGTGGCATCGCAAATCCGCAAAATAGACGGCAACCTTAACGATACCGCTATCCTTTACCGTGTCAACGCACAGTCGCGTGTAATAGAAGATGCACTCTTAAAGGCGGCTATACCTTATCGTGTTTTGGGCGGCCTCAGGTTTTATGACCGCAAGGAGATAAAGGATTTGACATCATATTTGCGTCTTATCCAAAACCACGGTGACTCTGTGGCACTTCGCAGAGTTATAAACGAGCCGAAGCGTGGCATAGGTGACGCTACCGTAGATAAAGTGGCACTTGTGGCGGCGGCGGAGCAAAAGACGATGTTTGACATCTGTAAGGATGCAGATATGTATGATGATATACCAAGCAAGGCGGCAACAAAACTTAAACAATTTGCCGATATGATTTTAAGTTTGAGAAAAGCTTTAGATGACGGTTTGGAGCTTGAACCCTTTGTAAACAAAGTATTAGACGATACAAATATGCGCAGTGCATTAAAGGCGGAAAAGAGTATTGAAAACCAAACTCGGCTCGAAAACCTGGACGAATTTATATCTATGGTACAGGAGAAGGT
>JAZLIC010000151.1:0-3724 GCA_045617225.1 Clostridia bacterium | reverse complement strand
ATAAATTTATGAATTGGGACAGACCTATACTTACGGACAGCGGCGGCTTTCAGGTGTTTTCCTTGGCGAAGCTGAGGAATATAACAGAGGAGGGCGTTACCTTTGCGTCGCATATTGACGGTCACAGGATTTTTATGGGGCCCGAGGAGAGTATGCAGATACAATCAAATTTAGCCTCAACTATTGCAATGGCTTTTGATGAATGTGTGGAAAATCCTTGCGAAAGGGAGTATGCACAGGCATCGGCAGAGCGTACCGCAAGATGGCTTGTCCGTTGTAAGGCAGAGCTTGACCGTCTTAACGGCTTAGAGGGTACACTCAATAAAAAGCAGATGCTTTTTGGTATCAACCAGGGCTCTACATATGATGATATAAGGATAGAGCATATGAAAACCATTGCGGAGCTTGACTTGGACGGTTACGCAATCGGCGGACTTGCAGTAGGCGAAACCGCCGAGGAAATGTATAGGGTAATCGAGGCGGTAGAGCCTTATATGCCTGCGGATAAGCCAAGATACCTTATGGGGGTTGGTACTCCCGTAAACATTTTAGAGGCGGTGGACAGAGGGGTTGACTTCTTCGATTGCGTTATGCCGAGCCGTAACGCACGCCACGGAACGCTTTTTACATCAGTCGGAATAGTAAATATTATGAATGCGAAGTACGAAACCGATGAATCACCGTTAGATGAGAAGTGCGATTGTTATACCTGCCGCAATTTTTCAAAAGCGTATCTCAGACATCTGTTTAAGGCAAACGAGATGCTCGGAATGCGTCTTGGAGTTATACATAACCTTTATTTTTATAATAATCTTATGCAGGAAATCCGTGACGCACTTGATAACGATACATTTTCCGAATATAAGAATTCAAAGGTTGGTATATTGGATAAAAGAATTTAAAAGAGGTTTTCGCAATGCGAAAATCTCTTTTATATGGATATATGGAGGCAGAAATGAGTATAGGTAACATAATTGTAGGTCAATCGGGAGGACCTACTGCGGTAATAAATTCAAGCCTTGCAGGCGTGTTTAAGGAAGGAAAACGCCTTGGGGCAGACAAGGTTTACGGAATGAGGAACGGCATAGAGGGTTTGCTTGATGAAAGGTATGTTGATTTAGACGGCTGCTTTAAGACAGATGGTGAAATCGAGCTTTTAAAGCGTACACCTGCATCATATTTAGGCTCTTGCAGATACAAGTTGCCGAGGTTTGAGGAGAACGAAAAGCCGTATATTAAACTTTTTGAATTATTTAAAAAGCTTGATATTTCCCACGTTTTTTATATTGGCGGAAATGATTCAATGGATACCATAAAAAAGTTGTCTGAATACGCAAAGACGATAAAAAGTGACATTACTTTTATAGGCGTACCTAAAACAATAGATAACGACCTGGCGGCAACCGACCACACTCCCGGATACGGGAGTGCGGCAAAGTACATAGCGACTTCGATAAAAGAAATTATCCGTGACAGTTCCATATATCCAATGGAGTCGGTGACCATTGTTGAGATTATGGGCCGTAATACGGGTTGGCTCACGGCAGCTGCCGCTTTGGCAAAAGATGCAGACTGTAAGGGTGCAGACCTTATATATTTATCGGAGCATACCTTCTGCCTTGATAAATTTTTAAAGCAAGTATCCGAACTGAAAAAGGATAACGGAACCGTAGTTGTTGCGGTATCGGAAGGGATAAAAGGTGCAGACGGCAAATTTATTTGCGAAGGAAATTTGGCGTCAGAAGAGGACTCATTCGGACATAAGATTATAAGCGGTACTGCCAATTATCTTTCAAGATTTTTAAATAATGAACTTGGGGTAAAAGCACGTGGTATAGAACTTTCTACCCTTCAACGCTGTGCGGCACATGTAGCATCGCTTTGCGATATTGATGAAGCATATATGGCAGGCGTAGAGGCGGTAAAGGCATCTCAAAACGGCGTAAGCGGCTCAATGATTAGCATTAAGAGAACTTCAAATACGCCGTACAGTATAAAGATGGAGCCGTATGACATAGACAAAATTGCAAATGTGGAACGATTTGTGCCAAACGAGTGGATTACAGGTGACGGCACGGGAGTGTCGGAGGAGTTTTTAAAATATGCAAGACCGCTTATAATGGGAGAACTTTTGCCCGTTATGGAGGGCGGATTGCCGAAACATATTATTTTATGATGCAAAAAAATGTTGACCTGCAAGCTTTGGTGTGATATAATACGTGAGTCATGTTAAATTGGGGCGGTAGCGGTGCCTTGTAACCCTCAATCCGCTATAGAGGGGATGAAAACTTACCTTGAGGGATGCAGTTGTTTGGTCTGCCCCATATAAGTGGTGTTGACGGCTTGGTCTTGCGCAATTAAAACCTGTGAACCTCGTCAGGGCGGGAACGCAGCAGCGATAAGCAGTTTCTTTAATGTGCCGCAAGGTAGCCAGGTTTGAGCTAACTGTATGGGTAACGCTTGTAATTGTATTTCGAAGGTAAGTACATGACTTTTTTAATAGATTTGGGAGGTGGAAGTATGTCTGACACATATCAGGCGTTGTATCGCAAATGGCGTCCTATGACCTTTGATAATTTAGTCGGTCAGGAGCACGTTTCAAATACCTTAAAAAACAGCGTGGCAAGCCATCGTTTGGCACACGCCTATTTGTTTTGCGGTACACGCGGAACGGGCAAGACTTCTGCCGCAAAGATATTTTCGCGTGCGGTGAACTGTATGTCACCTGTAAACGGTGAGCCGTGTAACGAATGTGATGTCTGTCGAGGTATTATAAACGGCAGTATTTTAGATGTTTATGAGATGGATGCGGCAAGTAATCGCGGTGTTGACGATATACGCAGTATCCGTGATGAGGTTATATATACTCCCTCGGGTTGCACATACAAGGTTTATATTATAGACGAGGTACATATGCTCACCGATGTGGCGTTTAATGCCCTTCTTAAAACCCTTGAAGAACCGCCCGAACACGCTATATTCATTTTGGCGACCACAGAGCCGCACAAGATACCTGCTACAATTCTGTCAAGATGTCAGCGCTTTGATTTCAGGCGTATCGGTCCATACGAAATCGCAAAGCGCCTTACATTGATTTCAGAGGCAGAGGGGATAAAAGCTACCCCTGATGCACTTGAACTTATCGCCGAACTTGGCGATGGCTCAATGCGTGACGCACTCAGTATATTAGACCAATGTGCGGCATTTGATGCAGAAGAACTTAGAACAAAAGATGTGGTTGATATTGTTGGTATTGTTGACCCACAGACAATTTTTGATGTTGCAGACTGCATAATAACAGGTGATGCAGCGGAGGCACTCAGAAAGGCAGAATCGTTTTTAAAGATAGGAAAAGAAGCCTTAAACTTCTTTGAAGATATAATAGCACATTTCAGAAACTTACTTATCTGTAAATCGGGCGATAATGTTGATGATTTGCTTGAAAAAACTGCCGAGGCAGTCAAAAAGTATAAAGCACAGGCGGATAAATGCGGCATAGATGAGATATTGTATGTGATAAAGGTTTTAAGTGAAATGTTTGTGACCGCAAAGACGATGTCCGCACCTGAGATAGCAGTTGAAATGGCACTTGTCAAGGCTTGTACACCAAAACAAAGTGATGATGTGCAGGCAATACTTGCCCGTCTTGATAAGTTAGAAAGAATGGCGCAGAGAGGCACAGTTGCGATTAAAGCGGAAGCAAAATCGGAAGAAAAAGCGGAAG
>JAZLIC010000150.1:0-2180 GCA_045617225.1 Clostridia bacterium | reverse complement strand
CGACATATGCAACATGGTGGATAAGACAAGCGATAACACGTGCCATTGCCGACCAGGCAAGGACTATCCGCATACCCGTTCATATGGTTGAAACAATAAATAAGCTTGTCAGAGTTTCAAGACAGTTGGTACAGGAGCTTGGCAGGGACCCGCTTCCGGAGGAGGTTGCGAAGGAGCTTAATATGTCCGTTGATAAAGTGGGCGAGATTATGAAAATTGCTCAAGAGCCGGTGTCCCTTGAAACGCCTATCGGCGAGGAGGAGGATAGCCATTTGGGCGACTTTATCCAGGACGACGATGCACTTGCACCGTCCGATGCGGCAACCTTTACCCTTCTTAAAGAGCAGCTTGTTGATGTTTTGGGTACACTTACCCCCCGTGAAGAAAAGGTGCTTAGATTGCGTTTTGGTTTAGATGACGGCAGAGCAAGGACTTTGGAGGAGGTCGGAAAAGAGTTTGATGTCACCCGTGAGCGTATCCGTCAGATTGAGGCAAAGGCACTTCGTAAGCTCCGCCACCCAAGCCGCAGTAAAAAGCTTAAGGATTATCTTGAATAGTTGACATTAGTATAAATATTTGATATATTAGCGATAAAAGAGATTAAAGTATTAAATTTTGAAAGGTTGATTTTTTTGGATACTGTGCCCCCGGGGCCTATGTGGTTCATTTTGATTTTGTTGTTGTTTTTAAGTGCAGTACTTTCTTATGTAAAGGCGATGGCGTCATCTGCGAATGACGGAAGGCTTAAAGCTCTTTCGGATGATGGAGAAAGGAAAGCCGAGGCGTTCCTTAAAAAGCTTGACAAGAATTCGTTTAAGGTTATTGACGGCATACATTTTGTAGTTATCCTTATTGGCTTTTTGATAAGCGGCGTTGTTGCGTTTTGGACTGTGTCGTATCTTAAAGGAATGGCGCTTCCCATATCAAACGCCGTTATGGCAAGTGCAGTGAAGATATTGATATTTTTATGTGTAATGCTTCTGCTTACATATGTCTATATGACTTTCGGAATTCTCTTGCCGAAGCGTTTGGCAGGAAGCGGTGATAAATTTGCATTTTGGTGCGTGGGATTTGCAAGCTTTTTTGCAAGTATTTTAAAGCCGTTTTCTTATCTTACACGCTCTACCGCAGGCGGCATACTGGGTATGTTCGGCATTAAGCCGGAGGATGAGGAAGATGTAACCGAGGAAGAAATCCGTATGATGGTTGATATCGGCTCCGAGAGCGGCGTTATTGATGACGATGAAAAGAAGATGATACATAATATCTTTGAACTTGACGATAAAACTATTGACGATATTATGACACATCGTACAGATGTTGAGGTACTGTGGGAAGAAGATGGGATTGATAAGTGGGAAGAGGTTATCAACGAAACCAAGCACACACGTTACCCTGTCTGCGGTGAAACCATTGACGATATTATAGGCGTTCTTAACAGTCGTGATTTTTACCGCTTTTTATTATCCGACAGGAGCGGTGATTGGAAGGCACTGCTGAGAGAACCGTATTTTGCGCCGGAGTCCTTAAAGGCGAATGACTTATTCAGGCAGATGCAGGACAGAAACTCGCACTTTACCATAGTTTTGGATGAATACGGCGGTTTTAGAGGAATTGTAACGCAAGAGGATTTGATAGAAGAAATCGTAGGCGAGCTATATAGCGAGTATGACGCCCCTGAGGAGATTGAAGAAATCACAAGTATCGGTGACGGAAAGTGGAGAATTCAAGGTTGGGCAGAGCTTGAAGCTGTTTCGGAGGCACTTGATATAGACCTTGTATCGGAGGACTATAATACCTTTGCCGGCTTGATTTTAGATGCCTTAGGCGAAATACCGGATGACGGTGCAACACCCGAAATCACAACCAAGGGGCTTAAAATAAAGGTCACAAAGATAGAGGAGCATCGTATAGAGGAGGCAGTCGCCGAAATTATCCAAATCCGGGACGATGAAGACGAATAATTAAAATGGGGATGTAGAAAACGATTTTTTACATCTCTATTTTTATAAGTAAAATTGACATTTAAGCAATAATCTTATAAAATAAACTCGTGGCACGCTATGACACTTTATCTATGCTATGTTTTAATCATAAAATATAGAAAGGATGAAGTGTTTATGGAAATTAAAAAGCACTATGATGTATTCAGGTCATTTTTAGTAGCAGATGCTGATTAT
>JAZLIC010000149.1:0-23467 GCA_045617225.1 Clostridia bacterium | reverse complement strand
CGAAAACAAAGACGAATTCATAAAAATGGTCAGCGACAGGGCAGGCATAGCCTTAGATGTAATCTCCGGTGAGCGTGAGGCGGAATATGTGTTCCTCGGCGTTTTGGGGGATAGTGAGATAGAAGAATGTGTGGTTATTGATACAGGCGGCGGCAGTACCGAGATTATATTGGTGTCGGGCGGTGAGGCTCTGGCGCGTGTCAGTATGCCATTTGGTGCAGTAAACCTGTCCGAACAGTTTTGCGTTTGCGGCGAAACTGCCGATAGCCTGAATGAAGCGAGAAACTTTGTCCGCAGTGAGCTTGACAAGGTATCGTGGCTTGATGATGCGGAGGGACTTCCCATAATCGGCGTAGGCGGCAGTATAGCCACGATGGGAATTGTGGAAAACGCCATCTACGGCACGGACAGAGAGCTTGACGGTTATACCATAGCCGATGACAGTGCGGAAGAAATTTTTGAAAAGATATTTGATATGAGCGATGACGAAAGATTGTCCTCCGGTATAGAGGAGGGGCGTCTTGATACCGTCCTTTGCGGACAGATACCCACCCTTGCACTTATGGAGCGGATTTCGTCACCTCAGCTTATTATCTCTACCAAGGGTTTAAGAGAGGGAATTTTATATAATTTGTTAGGATAGCTAAAAACAAATTTTTACCGTATGACGGTAGGGGCGGCCCCTGTGTGGCCGCCCGTTTTTTGCGTGCCGGCTTCGGTTGTGAAAAATTTTTTATTGCCGTATTTTGCATATTGTAATTTTTCCCTTAAAGTGATATAATCAAAATGTACAATTGGATTTTTGTAACGGCGTTGGCAACTCACCGCCGGAAACGCAAAACAAACGATAATGTCAACATACCGTAGGGAACGGTCAACGGAATGGTCAAGACCATTCCCTACCCGTATAAATGAAAAATGCGGAAAATGAAAAAACGGAAAACATACCGTAGGGAACGGTCAACGGAATGGTCAAGACCATTCCCTACCCGTATAAATGAAAAATGCGGAAAACGAAAAAACGGAGGTTTTATAAAATGAAAAAATTTTTAGCAGTTTTTTTATCAGCAATCCTTACGCTATCCTGTATCGGAACTGTGGTATTTGCCGACACAGGCCTTGAAAACGCAATCACAACCGTAAAATCACGCATTGACATCCCGGCAGAGTGCAACGACTTTTCAAGTGATGTCAGGTTTGAAAACGGACAGACAATCTACGAGCTTTATTGGAACTCAAAAGGCGACACCGACTATGTGAGCGGAAAGTCTATCTCCGTTTCAATAACCGATAGCGGTGAAATAATGCACTATTACGAAAGCAGTGACAGAGAGTATGATTACAGTGTTCGCCTTTCCAAGTTCACCGACCAAGAGCTTTTGGAGATTGCCGATAGTTTTATAAAAAGGGTAAACCCTTCATTAGTAGACCAACTGCCTGATGACAAGAGGCGTGTCAGCAATAACTTCGGCGGTTATGGCTCTGCAAATGTGGAAATGAAACGTTGTATAAACGGTGTTCCCTTCTGCAACGACCAAGTATATATTAACATTGATACCCAAACGGGCAAGGTTTTGTATATGAGTGCATATTTGACAAAGGCAGATGCGCCGAGCATAGAAAATGTTATGGGCAGCGATGCCGCAAACAGAATATTCAAAGAAAGAGGCAAGATGAAGCTCTGCTATACTTCTGTCGATGAAAACAAAACCGCCCTGGTATATGTCCCCGAAAGGACAGACGTTCTTATTGATGCCACAACAGGCGATGAGGTTACATACAAAAAAGCAGAGAAATATTTTGCTAATGAGTTGACCGCAGCAGATGAGGCAATGGGCAAAAGCATAATGCCGATTCCTGCTCCGCTCACTCCCGAGGAACAGGCAAATGTTGATGAGGTAGAGGGCTTGGTCGATAAGGACACCCTGACTGCATACGCAAGCAGTTTGACGGAGCTTGGGCTTGATAAGGCAAGCCTTGTTTCGGTAAGCTATGAGAAAAGCGGCAATGAGTATCTTGCAAACCTTAACTATTACTTTTCGGGCGAGAAGAAAGAGCGGACTTATGCTTATCTCACATTAAACGCCAAAACCTGTGAGATTATAAGCTACTACGGATACAGAGCACATCAAAATGACAAAAAAGCAAAGGTAAGCCGTGAAGAGGCGGAGAAAACCGCTTCCGCCTTTGCGGAAAAGTATATAAGCGAGTTTAAAAAGACAACGCTTGACACAGATGATAACGAATACTACGGAGAGTATAATATATCATTTGTTCGACAGGAGAACAATACTCCGTTCTATGAGAACTTTATATCAATAAGTGTTGACGGAGAAAGCGGATATATCACATCTGTCAACAAGAGTTGGGGAGATGATTATGTATTTGAAAGTCCGGAAGGTATAATCAGCGCAGATGCGGCACTTGATGCGTATATCGAAAACGCACCTGCAACCCTTTTGTATGAGGATATGAATTCTATGCTCTATGACGGTACTGCCCCTGACGTTAAGGCGGTCTACGTGCAGCGTGGTGACGGTGTGTATATGATAGACGCCCGCACTGCCAAGCCGTTAAACTTTGACGGCGGTATATCGGAGGGCAGAAAGGTTATGCCGAATGATATAGAGGGACACTATGGCGAAGATGCGATTGTTGCCCTGACAGAAGCAGGTATCCTTAATTTTAAGGAGGGCGAAAACGCTTTCAGACCTGATGATGTTATAACTCAGGAGGAGCTTTTAAACTTTGTTGTTGCCATCACTAATTTTGGTGTTGTGCCTCTTGAAAGGGAGAATATCCTTGAAAGTGCCGTTGTGCAGAGGCTGATTAACAAAGATGAATGGAAGCCCGAGGAGCCGCAGACCAGAAAAGATGGCGCAAAGTATATTATTCGAGGAGTAGGCTATGAGAATATAGCAGTGCTTTCGGATATATTCAATTGCGGCTTTGCGGATAGCGAGAATATCCCGAATGAATATAAGGGATATATCGCCCTTGCCAAAGGCTTTAACATAGTAAAAGGCGATGAAATGGGCAGATTTAATCCGGATGATTATTTATCAAGAGCCGATGCGGCGATAATGATATATAATTATGTAAGCAGATAAGTTTACGTAATTTCTAAAAAGGACGGCCTTTCGGCCGTCCTTTTTTTGCAAGCGTTTAAAAACCTTCAATTTGAAAAGGAGATTTTTTAAAAAATCATCTATATTCTCATCTGTTACATCAGAATCGTTTATGTATGTTTTCTCGATGGATTCATTTTTTAGCCCGTTTTTTATTTTAGACAATGCCGAATCTTTGATATTGGAAATATCAAAAATTGCCTTAGAATCATCCTTTCTAACAGTAGACGAAACACCGCCTAAAAATAGAATATAATCCTTAAATTCAAAATCGCTCAGATAGTTCTTAAATAATGTCACCATTTCTTTGCCGATAGCTGCCGGAGAATTATTTTTTGCACCCTTCGACTGCATATCCCATAAGTTATCAGCAAACCTATCCATACCGGTCAAATCATTAAAAAAGTCAACGACAAAGTAATGAATGTCGTTACTATCGCTCCTTAAATTCATCAAATAAAGAAGAGCTTTTGTTTCATGTTCGGCACCAGAACTCCGAGTGCGTTCGCTTGATCTAACTGTGTAAGGCATATACTCACCACCAATCTTACTTCATTTATCAACTTTCTATATTCTATCACCATACGGTAGGGATTTCATATAGTTTTTCATAAAGAGCCAGTCAGGTTCTTTTTGATCTTTTTTATTGGGTAGCATAATTTTAAGTGACAGATACTTGTCTTCTGTAACTTTGCGCCCGTATGTATATTTATATTTGTTAGCCATCAAGATTGTTCTCAAAAAAAGGTAGGTATAGGTATTGGCAGCAGAGCAATTTTTGAATTTTAGGATTTTTGCCGAATCTCCTACTACACAACCGGTAGGATGAAACGAAACAAAGCCAGCGGAACCACTACGAGCAACGGTTAGACATGCATCATCAGACATCGTGTAACCCTTATTCTTACAATAATTATAGTCAATCATTCCTATTCTGCCATTGTCTTCTTCGCCACTTTGAACCGCAACTAAGCTTCCGGGGTTTTCTTCGATTTCTTCTTTTGTTATGCCACTTCCATTATAAATATCAAAAATATCGCTTACAGTATATTCTTTCCACATTTCAACACCAAGTATATGTGATCCGTACCCCCCCCCCCGATTAGAAGTAGTTAATGGCTTATGATTGAGGGATTTTATATATTGCTCCATATAGTCCCAATCAGGCATACCATCAGCAGTAGCAGGTAGTTTCAACACAGTATTTGAAATCAGTTCCATTTTGAAGGCTCTACCATAGCTGTATTTATACTTTTCCTGCTTAAGTATTGAAATGATAAACAGCGCTGTATGTAGATTAATCCAATTAGCACGACAAATGACCATATGATCTCCACACACAAAGTCTTCACCCTGATAAAAGCAGGTTGCCGTCGTATCGCCGATGGCTATAGCATTTGCTTTTTCGATACCCGAAAGGTTGTTATTCAAAACATAACAATCACAGCCGTTATTCATTTCCGTTCTGGAAATAAAACGAATTGTATTATCAGAAGGAATATCATAGCACTCGAGCTCGCCTTTTATGTGAGCTTCAGCTTTATACATTTTTGAGAACAAATCTCCCAAGCGAAACTCTTTCCAGCTCTCCACATTAAGATTCATAAATATGTCCCTCCTTCACAAGATAGGCGAGATAATCATTTATTGTTTTCTGAAAATCTTGTTCTGTCAGCTTTGTATAATCGGTTTTCATATATGCTTCGCAAAGCCATTCATCATCACCGTTGACTTTATATGTAGCAGAGAAACCATCTGCCGAACGACGATTTCTATATAATTCAATCCAATCTTTTTCAATTTCTACCCATCGACTCTTTCCGGTAGCTGAGTCAACCTGTTCCACTCTACCAAGATTCTTTTTCTTCTTAAAACCGTCTTCTTTACAATATCCAAAAAATGTATCAGGATTGGAAACATCATTATGCTTTGTTCCGATTTTGAATACCATACAGCAAGCGGAAGCACTTGCACCCGGATAGAAGATTTCGTTAGGCAAAGTAAATACTGCGTCAAGAGTGTTTTCCTCAAGAATTTCTCTTTTCAGCCGAGCAATTTCTCCGCTTGTGCCTATGGCACAGGCAACAGGAAGTAATACTGCTAATTTTGCTTGATGATTGATAGAGTTAAGTGTATCAGCAATATATTTTACAAAATATAATCCTTTTGAAGGGTCTTCTTTTTTATCTCTCGCCCAAGTATCAACATAACTTTTTGGAAGATGAACCCGTTGACCATTATAGGGAGGATTCATCAAAACAACATTTGGCTTTGCTTCCTTTATCCAGTCTGTCAATGCAAAACAGCTTCCTTGACGGATATTTGAGTTTCCATCCGAGTGAATAAGCATATTTGTTGTAGCAAGTCCATATACATTTTCGTCAAATTCGATACCAAAAATCTGATGTTTTTTCACTTCTTCCTGTTCGGTAGCAGTAGCACAGTCATCTAATGCTTGTGTCATTGCTCTTACAAGGAATGAGCCACTTCCGCAACAAGGATCAAGAACAACAGAATGTTTATTTACGCCTGTAATCTTCGACATAAAATCTGTGATATGGTCGGGAGTGAATGCCTGATTCTTATCCGACTTGCCAACATATTTGTTGAAGGTAACGAAAAAGAGATTCAACAAGTCCTGTCCGGAAGTGCTTTTATCATTAATAAATGGTAAAATGTTATCTTCGATAAACTTTAATATTTCTCTGAAAGCTGCAATAGTAAGCTGTCTGATATATTGATCTCCGAGAACATTTCTGTTGAGCAACGCCAGCTTTTCCGCTTTGTTTATATCTGAGTTGAGTAGGTCTTCCAAAACTTCTTTTATACGAGTGCGAATTTGTGCAGCAGTCAACGATGGGGTTGAATAGTCAAGACCGTTTTTTAACGCAAGTAGGCATGTTCCAACAAATTGACTTCGTAATTTTTCCGGAATACTGTGGCGATGCAACATTTCATTAAGCTTATATGTATTCTGCATCACCTTTTCTTTATCGTTAATCTTTGAAGTATAAAAATCAACGTATTCATCCATTGTGCGAAGTGCTGTTTCTTTAGGCATCAAGTCACCATCAGAGATAACTCCACGCCATACTTTGACATTATCATTTGTAGTATTAGCAAGTATGGCAATGATTTTATTACCGGTAAGAGCCTTTTCGTATTCAACATAAGCAGATAACTGTTCTTCATCCGCTGCGGTAAAGTTTTGCTTTGTTTCTATCAGAACAGAAACATTATCTTTTACAAATCGAATATCCAATTTTTCAAATTTACGCCCTGTTTTATTTTGAATTGGAACAAATGGTAGAGAAGCATTAGCGTAAGCCTTTGGATAACTGTATTCATCATTTTCAATATTGCTTGTTAGGTATTCTCTGCCTACCGTTGAAATCATATCTGTTCTAATCATTCTATTTTCCCTCCGATTGGTTTCCATCTACTATTTAATGCAGACCAATAATTTGAAAATACAGTACCATTCAAAACCATCATAAATGGTTCATTCAAAAATTCTTTTATTGTCTTTAGCACGGTATTGTAATCATCTGTCTTCGTATCAATTTTACGACAAAACGCTTTCCATTTCTTCTGCATTGCAGCATCAGAACCAAACTCACACATTTGTTCAAACTGTTCTATCGTAAATTTATGATTTCTGTTTTCAAATGTTTTTCTCATTGCTTCTGTCAATGTTGCGCCATCAAAATCAAATTTATTGGCAAGATAGTAAATATCGTAATAATCTTTCATTCTGCTTGAAAATTCCATAAGATTTAGTATCGCATCAAGTTTTTCTGCAACGGTTGTTTCAAGCGAATAAGTACTAACGGTAGGTGAATCAAAGTCTGCAAGTTGGGTGGGTATTTTTCTTTTAACAATTCCCGGAATGATAATATCCCCAACGCCAAAGTCTATTCCAAACGGCGTCCTTGTGTTTTTGATTCGTGCAACAATATCTGCATGTATTCCGGGATATTCTTTATTTATTGATATTGGTACAATGTTTTTAAATTCAAAAGCTATAAAATCATTTTCTGTTTTTGTTTCAATTATCTCTTTGATTATTTCGGATAGTTTTTCAGGAGTATTCGGGAGTTGTCTTAACAAGAAATCAACATCTACGGTAACCCTGCTGTCAAAGCCTGTAAGTGTATATAAGAACAAGCCGCCTTTTAAGACAAAATTGTCTGAATACTTAGAATGGGAAAGACGTCTTAAAAATTCTTCTTGACAAAATAATTGCATACAAAGTTGGTTGCTTCTACCCGTTTCTTTTGCCTTGTTTTTAAGTTTCGCTAATACCGATAATGCCACATCAGCCATTTAACAGCACCTCCATTACACTCATCATTTTTTTGTATACGCCCATTTCTTTTGCATATTTAGAAAGATTAGCAAGATTCTTTTTTGAATCTACCACATATGCATTAACTGCCTTATTAAATATCTCATTATCGAGCTTGGTTCGATATTTAAAGCAATCGCATATAGTGCGTTCTCTGTCATAGACAGACAATTTCACTCCGTCAAACTCTGAAACGGTTTTACCAAGTTTTAAAAAATTCTTTTGAATGAAGTACGATTTGAATGGAATAGCATCTATTTTAAGTTTTTCTTTTGTCATAGAACGTGGTACTGCAAGAGACCAAATTCTTGGAGCAAAATCAATATATCCGTAATAAAATAGAGCTGACTCAACACATACAACGGCTTCAGGTAAAAGAGATTGAATCAGCTGTTCCTCAGAAATATCTGAATAGTCTGCAAGCGAATAATATCCGTGACGCACACGAGTAATATATCCATTGGTTACAAATTTTCTGACATCTGTTTTCGACAACCCGGCATCAATCAATTGTGACGCTTTTGCAATGCCGTTTGATTCTGATATTACTTTTTTTATCAACATTTTTTTATTCATTGTCAATCCCAACTTTTCAAACAAATCATAAATATTTTGTGTTTGAAAATATTTTACCATACTCTGTTCAAAAAATCAAGAATTTTAGCACACATTTTTTATTTTGGCAATAGTTTTTGCTCAAATCAGAAAAAACTTATAAATTTCGACATTTTTTATTCTTTTGTGCAAATATTGTTTGCAAAGCGGTTCGCTTTGCCGAGGACGCCATTCCTGACTGCTCTCTTAAAACTTAAAACTTGAAACTAATCATAACAAATGTTATACTTAATATAAAATATGGGGGTGATGAAGTGGGAAAAATATCTGCCGAGAACATATCAAAAAAGTACAGTACAATCTCACGCAGAGAAGTACATAAAAAAAGGACTTCTGTCACCGCTCTTAAAAACATAAGCTTTAGTATAGGCTCAGGCGAAATGGTGGGTATAATAGGCAGTAACGGCTCGGGCAAGTCCACCCTCCTTAAAATTTTAGCAGGGATTACCGCTCCTGATGAAGGCAGAGTAACTGCCGACGGAAAGGTTTCCGCTATATTGGAGCTTGGGGCAGGGTTTCATCCCGATTATACAGGCGTCGAGAACTTATACCTAAGCGGAGCAATGCAAGGCATAAGTAAAAAACAGGTCAATGAAAACCTTGATAAAATAATTGCATTTTCGGAGCTTGGCACAGCTATAAACAATCCGGTCAGGACTTATTCAAGCGGAATGTTTGTCCGACTTGCCTTTTCAGCCGCCATATTCTCAAATCCTGATATTCTTTTGATAGATGAAGCCTTGGCGGTAGGCGATATTCGCTTTCGTGCAAAGTGCTTGCGTGCGGTTGAAAATTTAAGAAGGAGCGGGACTGCAATAATTTTTGTGTCCCACGATATAGATATGGTACGCCGCACCTGTGACCGTGCAATATGGTTAGATGATGGCATACTTCGCCTTGACGGCGGTGTAGCAGAGGTTACCTCACGGTATATGGAAAACCTGGTAAGCGGCGATACGGACGCAGAATACTGTGGTGCATTAAACCGTTTCGGGAGCGAAACAGACTGCATAAAAGCGGTAGAAGTTTTAACGCCTGTCGTAAAGGCAGGAGAAAATATAAAGATACGATTAGAATATAATTATCCGTCAACTGCCTGCTCAGATGTTTATATTTCCCTTTCTGTAAAGGACAGGACGGGACTTGATATATATGTGTTTTCGACCGAATTGTCAAAGAAGAACGGAGAGATAAAATTTGCCTTTCCCAACAGTTTTGCATCGGGCAAGTATATGTTGGCAATAGGTATAGAAAACAGGGATACCTCCCCCATATCATACTATGATTATATAGAGGGTGCAGGATATTTCCGTTCCGAAAGCGACAGCGAGTTCGGACTTATACAACTGCCGATGGATGTGATAGAATGAGAAGTCAAAAATTAAACGCTCTTTTAAAGCTTGCCGAAGTCAAAGACTGCGGTCTTTTGCTCTGCCTGAAAAAAGGTCTGAACGAGCTTTTGCATCTGCGTCTTAAAGCACCTCGTATAAGCGATGTTGAACCTATTCCGGGCGGTGACTACAAAGAGGGCAAAATATCCGTTATTATCTGCACATATAACAGAAATGCATTGGCTGTGGATACTGCAAAGTCAATACTTTCCCAATCCGCAAGCTATGATGACTACGAAATTATTGTTGTGGACAATAACCCCGGGAAGTCATCGGTAAAAAAAGAGATAGAGAAATTGTGGCATAAAAGCGGCGCATATATGGGATATGTAAGGGAGAAACGTTCGGGCGTTTCTTATGCAAGGAACACAGGCGCAAAGCACGCATCGGGCGAGTATCTTCTTTTTTTAGATGATGATACCGTGGCGGACAGGTACTTGCTTTCGGCGATGATAAACGCCTTTAAGCGTAAGAAAAGTGCAGGCATTATCGGCGGCATAATAGAGATAGCACTCCCAACGCCTACACCAAAGCTCTATAATAAGGATTGGGAGAATATTTGGAGCGGATATACTGCGGCTAAAAAAACATTTTATACCGTCAAGAGTCAGTACGAGCTTCCTTACGGAGCTTGCCTCGGTGTGCGTCATAGCGTTTTTGATGCCCTGGGCGGATTTCCGTCCGATTATGGGCGTTGTGGTGATGACTTTGCCGGCGGTGAGGATACCGCCTTTTGTTTGCGTGGGATAAAGCAAGGCGTTTTAATCGGCATAGAGCCAAAGGCACAGGTGATGCACAACATAGATACAGAGCGGTTTTCGCCCGAGAATATACAAAGGACGGTATCAGCCGGCATTGCAACGACCATAAAGCTGTCCAAAGACGGTTATATCAGAACAAATTGGACACATAAATATATAAGGACACGCATAAAAATAGCAGAAAGAGAGATTAAGCGACTTAAAAAGACCGGTGCGGAGGAAGCACGGATTTTCAAAAAAGAGTGCGAAAGAGCGGCTCTTGCGGAGGGGTTAGAGTGTTAAAGTTTAAAACTTTTTGTGCAAAAGACAAATTTAAAGAGTATAAAAAAGACTATAAAAAGCTCTGCCCTCTTGACCTTTCCAAAATAAGCGCTCCTTGCACAAAAGGGTTGGTTTCGGTAGTCCTGCCTGTTAAAGACGGCGAGAGATTTATAAAAGAGGCGATAAATTCCGTCCTGAACCAAACCTATAAAAACTTTGAGCTTATAATCGTAGATGACGGCTCGACGGACAATACCCCAAAAATAATAAGCGAGATGACCGACGATAGCAGAGTCAAGGTTATAACGATGGAAAACAAAGGCCTGCCCACTGCACTTAACGTAGGCTTTAATGCGGCAAAGGGCGAATTTTTAACCTGGATAAGTGCGGATAATGTTGCGGACAGAGATTTTTTGTCTGTCTTAATATGTGAGATGATTGCCTGTCCAAGTGTCGCTATGGTATATGGCAATATGCGATTGATAGATGAATGCGGTCGGCTTATCCGTTGTCACGGTTGGTACGAACTGCCGATAGGAAGTGCAAATGTAAAGCTCCCTAAAAATACAAATGCCCTTAACATTGTCGCAAATAATACTATCGGTGCGGCGTTTTTATATCGTGCGTCGGCGGCAGAGATAATAGGCGGCTACTCCCCTTATCGTTTCGGAACGGAGGACTATGACTATTGGATGCGTTTTAATGAGGTTTTTGAGATAAAGCATATCAAAGAGAGCCGAGCGATATATTCCTATCGTATGCACAAGGACTCACTCACCGCAAGGGATAGCGAGCTTGGAATAACAAAAAACAGGTACAAGCTGATGGCATTTGATGATTTTCGGCGTGACTTTTTACTCTCCGATGTACCTGTGTACATAGACAGCGTAAATGAAAAACTGCTTAAAATATTCAAACGGTCAGGTCTTATTCCCGTGGAAAAGAATTTATCTGCGGCAGAAATTCCGATAGACGATAAAACGCTTATGAGCAGTGAGATGAAGCAGGTTTGCCTGGCAGTCGGCGCAAGAACACGTGCCCAAATAATTAAAGATACAGAGGAGCGGTGGGCAAAGCCGACGCCGCCTGCGAAGAAGTTGACGGTTGCAATCTGTACCGACGGAAGGGCAGACACCCTTTTTGAAGCCGCCGAGGCGGTGGCAAAACAGATGGATAATGATACGGAACTTTTGCTTGTGGACAACAACCCCAAAAACCGCAGCTCAAAAGATGTATTTGATGAGATAAAAGAGAAGTTTAAAGATAGCAACATACGCTATATTATATCGCCGATACTTGGGTTGTCCTATGCCCGAAATACTGCCATTTGGGAGGCGGAGGGCGAGATAATTTTATACTTAGACGATGACTCCGTTGCAGAAGAAAATCTGCTGTCCGAAATGATAAAAGCCTTTACGGAGCATAAGGAGGCAGGGATAATAGGCGGCGAAATAAAGCTTGTTGTACCGCCGAAATATGAAAAGTTAGTGGCAAAGTACGGCGGCGGATTGTGGAGCGAATTTTTAGTAAGCGGAAGTGAATACATAACCGCTTCAAAGGCGGATTATCCCTATGGTGCTTGCTTTGGCGCAAGGCGTGAGATACTTTATCTTATCGGCGGTTTCCCCACCGCTTTTGGCAGACGGGGTGAGGATTTTGGCGGCGGTGAGGAACTCTATGCAGCCAATATGGCAAAAAAGGTCGGTTATACCGTCGGCATTTGCCCCAAAGCCAAAGTGCTGCACAAGGTGGCGGCAGAACGATTTACAAAAGAGCATGCCAAGCGTACACGAAAATCCGCCAAAAGAACTCTAAAAAGATTAAACTTTTTCTTTACTTGAAAATAAAAGAATGATATACTGTTTCAGGAATGTTTTATTACAAAAGAAGGGAGTGTGATTTCATTGCGAAAGATGTGCTTAAAATGGACTGTTATATCCGTCCTTTTGTCATGCCTTTTAATTTTTTTGTTAAGCGGCAGTGTCTATTTCGGAGTTCTTCATCAGCAAAAGCTTAAGTTTCCCAAAGATATAGACAAGGCTCTTGGTTACGGAATGGTAGCAGAAGCGCAGGTCATACTCTCTGCCCCTGATGATTTAGGCGTATCTAACGGACTTCTGTCTTTGATAAACTCTTACTCGGAGCGTATGGATTTAGGCAGTAACAGAAAATGCTATATCCTTCGTGCAAATGACCTTGGTATTCTTTATCCCTCTGTTATGCAGTCCGAGTACATTCAAATCACACCCAATCTTGAAACCGCAATGCAGGGCAGAACAAAAGGCGCAACTCAAAATATATTCGGCGACTTTTTGGATTACGCATACTATTTTGAAAACCCAAACGGTGACGGCGAATATATTATCTATGTACGAGATGACTGTTCTGAAATAAATGAGGTTTTAGGCGATATAAAAATTGTAAGTCTTTTCTTTTTGATATTCGGCGTAATTCTTTCAGGACTTTTAGGCTATATTTTTTCCAGAAAGTTTGTAAAGCCGATAAAAAAGCTTACTGACCGTGCAGAGGCGTTTGCGGAAGGGAAGTTTGACTTTTCGCCGGAAGGCACTTCTCGTGACGAAATGGGGGTATTGGTTGATACCTTCCGTCATATGGGAAGCGTTATGCAGGAAACAATCAAAAATGCGCAGACGGAAAAGCATAAGCTTGAAGTAATATTAGAGCAGGTAAATAACGGAATAATGGCGTTTGATACCGAGCAGAATTTAATCCATATCAACGAAGTTGCAAAAAAGCTTTTAAATATCACCGATAAATCCGATATTACATTTGACGACTTTTTTTCAAAGCTTGATGCCGGAGTATGTATGGCAGAGTTTTTATACCTGGAGCCTTTTAAAGATAAAGAAATCCGTGATATTACCACAGAGCATAAGCATCTGCGTCTGACTTTTGTGCCGTTTAAGTTCGGAAATGAAAAAATCGGCGGTGTAGCTTGTGTTTTTGAGGATTTTACGGAAAGGTTTAATTTAGAGGAAGTGCGTCAAAAGTTCGTGGCTGAGGTATCTCACGAGCTTAAAACACCGATTACCATTATCCGTACATATACCGAAACCCTTTTAAACGGTTATATAAATGATAAGAATGTTGCTCCGGGCTATCTCTCAACCATATTAAGAGAAGCCGACAATATGACAGGTTTGGTATCAAACCTTCTTACCCTGTCACGGTTTGATGTCCAAAAATTCGAGATGCACAAAGAGCCGTTCTCGTTGGACGAAATGCTTCGCAATTTGGTTAAGACATTCAGTTTGGAAGCGGATATAGAGGATATTGACCTTACATATGACAAGGTTACGGATATTCCGCAGATATATGCGGACAAAGACCAGATAGAAAGAGCAATAAAGAATATTATATCCAACGCCATCAAGTACAGTGACCAGGGTTCTACCGTAAAGATTTTTGCAGGCAATTTATATAACGAAGTCTATGTTAAGGTAGAGGACAACGGACAGGGCATAAAGAAAGAGGACCTAGAACATGTGTTTGAACGCTTCTATCGTGTTGATAAGGCACGCACCCGAGAAAAGGGCGGAACGGGACTTGGGCTTTCCATCGCCAAAGAGATTATCGAAAATCACGGCGGCCATATAAATATCGAAAGTGAATATATGAAGTACACAAGAGTTACAATAAGTCTGCCAATGGCAAACAAGGCATAAAAAGGGGATGTTAAAAAAGTCCAGACCGCTAAAAGACAGAGGTGTCTTTTAGCTATGAACAAACTACACCTCTCGGCGTACCTTATGTACGCCTTCGGGTTAGGTTTGTCCATTCTGAACATTTTACCTATCCCCTTGCAAAAAAAGCTGCCTCACTAAAAAGTGAGGCAGTTTTTTATACATATTATAATGTGCCGAAAATTCGGTCACCTGCGTCGCCAAGACCCGGAACGATATAACAATGGTCATTCAGGCCTTCGTCAACATTTGCGCAGTATATCTGCACATCAGGATGTGCTTTTGTAAGTGCCTCAATCCCCTCAGGTGCGGCAATAAGGCAAAGGAACTTAATTTGTTTGCCGCCGTAAGATTTTATCTGAGTGATGGCATCTATTGCAGAACCGCCTGTTGCAAGCATTGGGTCAACAACGATAATGATACGCTTATCAATGTCCGGCGGTAGCTTGCAGTAGTATTCGTGGGGCTGCATAGTGTGCTTGTCCCTATACATACCAATATGTCCAACCTTTGCGGTAGGTACAAGGTTTAACATTCCGCCTACCATACCAAGACCTGCTCTGAGTATCGGCACAATGGCAATTTGCTCACCTGCGATTACCTTTTGCACGGTTTTTTGTATAGGTGTTTCGATTTCAACCTCTTTAAGAGGTAAATCCCGGAGTGCTTCATAGCACATAAGCATTGTTATTTCTTCAACAGATTCTCTAAACTCTTTATTTGTAGTGGTCTTTTTGCGAAGAAGTGTTGTCTTATGCTGAATGAGCGGATGATTAAATATAGTTACGTTATCCATTTCTGTCTCCTTTATTATTTTGCCGATTTTTTTGAAACAACAAGGTTTACAATGATACCTAAGATGAGTGAGCAAGCAATCTCGGTAAGTGTAACCTGACCGATTTTAAGTGCCATACCGCCGATACCTGCAATTAAGATTGCGGATACAACGAACAGATTGCGGTTATCGTTTAAGTCAACATTCTGAACCATTTTAAGACCGCTTACTGCAATGAAACCGTAAAGGGTTAAGCAAACGCCGCCCATTACACAAGAAGGAATGGTAGCAAGGAAGGTTACAAACGGACCGAAGAATGAGATTACTATTGCCATAATTGCAGTTGTAAGGATTGTAATTACAGAAGCGTTACCTGTGATAGCAACACAACCTACCGACTCACCGTATGTTGTATTCGGGCAGCCGCCGAAGATTGCACCTGCGATTGAGCCAACGCCGTCACCCAAAAGTGTTCTGTGAAGTCCCGGCTCTTTAAGAAGGTCTTTATCAATAATTGATGAAAGGTTCTTATGGTCGGCAATATGTTCTGCGAATACAACGAATGCAACAGGTATGTATGCAACTGCAATTGTTGCAAGATATTTTCCGTCGATTTCTTTAATGCCCTTTGCGGCTTTCATAAATGTAAAGTCAGGATACCACTGCATATTGTTAAAGAGTGAAAAGTCAATAATCTTAAATGTTTCGTTGCCTGTTTTTATGCCGATTACGGTGAATATTGCGGCAACTGCATAGCCTGAAAGTATACCTATGATAAATGGGATAAGCTTTGTCATCTTCTTGCCGTAAACGGAACAAAGGATTACTACAAAGAGAGTAACAAGAGCGCAGATAAAACCAATCCAGCCTTTGGCACTCATAGCATATACTGCGTTTGCGGCATCAAACTCTGCAAATTTAAGCATATCGCCGATAGCGTTGCCCGAAAGGGAAAGACCGATGATTGCAACGGTAGGGCCGATAACAACCGGCGGCATAAGCTTTTCAATCCACTTAACGCCTACAAACTTAACTATGATTGCGATTACAACATATACAAGACCTGCAAATGCGGCACCGATGATGATACCTGCGTGACCTGCTTCGGCAGAAACGGCGCCTGCAAAAGCTGCAAACATTGAGCCTAAAAATGCAAATGATGAGCCAAGGAATACAGGGCTTTTAAATTTTGTGAACAAAAGATAAATTATTGTACCTACGCCGGCACCGAAAAGTGCGGCAGACTGTGACATTCCGTTACCTATGATTGTCGGCACCGCAATGGTAGCCGCCAAAATAGCAAGTAACTGCTGGAACGCAAAAATGAGAAGTTGTCCAAACTTCGGCTTGTCGTTTACTCCGTAAATTAAATTCATACAAAACACATCTCCTTAAATATATTTATATTATTTTTTACCATACAATATACCCTAAAATTCGACTGTTGTCAACGAAACAATTACCAAATTTTGAGGACTGAATTTGTGTATAAACTCACAAAAAACCGGACGAAAAAATCATCCGGTTTTAAAGAATTATTTAAGATTATTTTCCAAAATTTCAAGTTGCTTTTTGATTTCCTTCGGAAGTCTGTCGCCAAACTGAGCAAAATACTCTTTCTGGTTTGCAACATCATCAAGCCATACCTTGTTATCAACGGTAAGAAGCTCTTTAAGCTGCTCAGCGGAAACGTCTAAATCAGTTGTGTCAATAGCGCCATCAACAGGAAGCATACCGATAGGACTGTCAACAGCATCGGCTTTACCTTCACAACGACTTAAAATCCAAAGAAGAACACGCATATTGTCACCAAATCCGGGCCAGAGGAAGTTGCCCTCGTCGTCCTTTCTGAACCAATTTACGTGGAAAATCTTCGGAGCCTTGTCGGCATCCATCTTTTTGCCCATTTCAATCCAATGACCGAAGTAGTCAGCCATATTATAGCCGACAAAAGGCTTCATAGCCATCGGGTCACGTCTTACAACGCCAACAGCACCTGCGGCGGCGGCAGTTGTTTCAGATGCCATCGTAGCACCTACAAATACGCCGTGTTCCCAATCTCTTGCCTGATATACAAGCGGAGCTGCCTTTTCACGGCGGCCGCCGAAGATAATAGCGGAAATCGGAACACCGTCAGGATTTTCAAATTCAGGTGAAATGCAAGGGCAGTTGATAGCCGGTGCAGTAAATCTTGAATTCGGATGAGCAAGCTTTCCGTCAAATGTTTTTCCGTTTACCTGCTTACCTGTCCACTCTGTGCAGTTCTCGGGCGGGTTCTTGTCAAGGCCTTCCCACCAAACTGTCATATCGTCATTGTTGATTGCAACATTTGTGAAGATAGTATTCTTCTTTGTAGATTCCAAAGCGTTGAAGTTTGTCTTTTCGCTTGTGCCGGGAGCTACACCAAAGAAACCTGCTTCCGGGTTAACGGCGTAAAGACGACCGTCTTTGCCAATTCTGAGCCAAGCAATATCATCGCCGACAGTCCAGATTTTGTAACCCTTCTTGCGGAGATATTCCGGCGGAATAAGCATTGCAAGGTTTGTTTTACCGCAAGCACTTGGGAAAGCGGCTGCGATATATTTAACCTCACCCTGTGGATTTTCAAGGCCTAAGATAAGCATATGCTCTGCCATCCAGCCTTCCTGCTTGCCGAGGTAAGATGCAATTCTGAGAGCAAAGCACTTTTTACCCAAAAGTACATTACCGCCGTAAGCGGAGTTTACACTCATAATTGTGTTATCCTGTGGGAACTGAACAATATATCTTTCCTCAGGGTCAACATCTTTTTTAGCGTGCAGGCACTTTGTAAAGTCACCGTCATCGCCCAATGCATCTAAAACCGCATTGCCGACACGGGTCATAATAGCCATATTAAGAACAACATAAATACTGTCGGTAAGCTCAATACCAATCTTTGAAAACGGTGAGCCGACAGGACCCATTGAGAACGGGATAACATACATTGTTCTGCCCTTCATAGAGCCTGTATAAAGAGCTTTAAGCTTTGCATACATCTCATCGGGAGCCATCCAATTGTTGATAGGACCTGCTTCTTCTTCGGTTGGTGTGCAGATAAAGGTTCTGTCCTCTACACGTGCAACATCGTTTTCTGCGGTTCTGTGATAGTAACAACCCGGAAGCTTTTCCTGGTTGAGCTTAATCATTTCGCCGGTTGCAACACTCTCTGCACGGAGTTCTTCAAGCTGTGCGTCGCTGCCGTCAATCCAAACGATATTGTCAGGCTGACACATAGCAGTCATTTCATCAAGCCATGTTAAAACTTTCTTGTTTTGTGTCATGTTTTTTCCTCCTTATTTATATAGAAATAGTTTTTAACGCCATTAAATAAATATTATACCTTATTTTTTCACATTTTGCAATATTTTTTTCAAAAATTTTTGCATTATAAATCCAACCCTTTAATAAACTTTGCCAAATCCTCTGTTGAGTCAGGTTTGCCTAAGGAGCGGCAAGCCTCTTTCAGAAGGCGTTGTCTGTTCTCGTCGGAAAAGAAGTGATACACTGCTTCGTCTATTGGATAGGTGGAACTTATCTTTATTGCCGCACCTGCATTTAACAAAAACTCTACATTCCTGTCCTCCTGCCCCGGAATCGGGTTTGACATAAGCATAGGAAGTCCCTTTGCCAGAGCCTCGCTTGTGGTAAGTCCGCCCGGCTTGGTGATTATACAGTCGGAAATATCCATAAGCTTATCTACATTATCGGCATATCCGAAGTTATACACGCTTTTGGTAAACGGTGTGTTATCAATCCGAGCTTTTATCTTCTTATTGTTTCCGCAAACAGAGATTATCTGGAATGGGATATCAAGTCTGTCAAGGGCGCATATCTCGTTTAAAATATTGCCAAAGCCCATACTTCCGCTCATAATAAGCACCGTGCGTTTGTTTGGGATTTGAAGTTCACGGCAGACGTCGTCACGGTTATGCTTTTCGGCAAATTTTGGGTTGATGGGTATGCCAAAGGGTAAAAATTTTTCCTTTGCCAGCCCCTTCTTTACCCCTTGAATGGTAAGAAGCTCGTTTGGAATAATATAGTAGTCAAGGTCAGAGTCCTCCCAATACGGATGTATCGTAAAATCAGTCACAACACCAATTGTTTTTGCTTTAAACTTCCTCTTTTTAGAGATATAAGTCATAAGAAGTGCGGCAAAAATATGGGTACAGATTATTACGTCAGGGTCTTTCTCTTTAAGATATCTTGTAAGCCGTGCCGCCAAAACAGGATTTGTAATTTTGCTTAAAAGGTGCAGGCTGTTTTCCGCATCTCTTTTTTCGCACATACGATACACGCCCCCATACACCTTGGGGAGCGTTTTAGTTGACATAAGATAGAGAAGTGATACGGATTCGGACAAAACGGGATTTATATACTCATAGACATCCATAAATGAACATTCTACCCCTGTATCGTTTAAATAATCGCTCATTACTTTGGCGGCTTGGTTATGCCCTTGCCCTGCGGTAATTGACAGGATTAAAGCCTTCATATCCTATACCTCCTTTAAAACCGAAACGCCTTCATCTAAGAAATAAAGATAGCTTTCGGTAATCTGTCTGTCCTCTAAAATGGCATTTATACCCTTGGTGTAAAGCTCAATTTGTCCGTAGTAGCGTTTTGCGTATTCCTTCGGGTCTTTGCCGCATAACTTATCTGTTTTGTAGTCTAAGAGTACAGTACCCTCTTCATCGCTGAATATACAGTCCGCAATACCTTGCGCAAGTATTTTTTCCTCGGCATCGGCATCGTTTAAGCCTTCAAACAACATCTTTGCAGGCACTTCCATATAGAAGTCAAACTCTCTCTTTATATATGGTGCCGCTTTAAGTCTTCTGCCGAGGGGGCTTTCCAAGAAACGCCATACAGAGTCTGTGTCCACTGCCGCCGCCTGTTCTTTGGTGATGATTTTTCTCTCTGTCATATCGTCTATCTGTCTTTCTATATCGGACGTGCTGTCTGCGCTTTTTAAATCAATATGCTGCAAAATATAGTGGGTAACGGTACCTCTGTCCGCTCCGCTTATGTCCGCAATCTCGGAAAGCTTTTTATCCTCAATCGCAGGCAGGAATGCAGGCGTGGTGTCACCTTCTTGGTATATACGCCGTTTCATTTCCGTAACCGACATTTTGACAGGTATTTCCGTTAGTTTTAGGTACGGATATGTATAAGAGAGCCTGTCCGTCATATCTTCGGCGGCTTGTATAGTTGACGGAGCGATAGCTTCGTCCTTTTTCAGCCGATAAATATCAAGGTACGCATCACTGTTAAAGACAGAGATGTTAAGGGGATAGTCTGCGTCCGATAAGGGTATTGCCGAAATATCGCCAAGCTCTCGAAGTTTTGTTGCGCCTTTGTGTGTTAAGAGTACAGGGAGCAACCAATCTCTGTAACAACGGCAGGACGATACAAAAGAGTCGGTGATACCCCTACCCTTTTTGTAATCGGCGTTAGTCCATTTTTTGTCGCCTTGTTTTAAGGTTGCGGAAATAACAAGCTTTTCCTTTGCACGTGTCAATGCTACATACAAAAGACGCATTTCCTCTGCGATTAAATCGTGGGTTTTATCGTCTGCAACAATGGTATGTGACAAGCATGGATAGAGGATATTTTTATCCGTATCCACATAGTAAATGCCTAATCCCGTTTTTTCGTGCCATATAATATGCTTGTTTATATCATCTGTATTAAATCTGCCCGAGGTGCCTGCAAGGAAAACGACAGGATATTCAAGGCCCTTGGAGGAGTGAATTGAAAGTATCCTTACAACATTGTCACCGTCACCATATTCGTTTGCAGGTGCAAGGTCTTTCTTTTCCGCACGAAGGGTATCAATGTAGAGCATAAATTGGAAGAGTCCGCTAAGCGTGCTTTTGCGGAAGTCGCCTGCACGCTCGAACAAAAGTTTAAGATTTGCCTGTCTTAAACTTCCGTTTTTCATTGCCCCTGCCAAAGCAAAGTAGTTATACTCGGTGCAAATCTTCCATACAAGCTCGTCAATCTCCATATATTCACTGCAATTTCTAAGCTCCTCCAAAGCGTCAATAAATTCCTTTGCGTGTGGGTCGCTTTCGGCGGCACGCACAACAGAATTGTAGAAATATTCTTCTTTGAACTCGCTGCGGATTTTTGCAAGCTCCTCCGCAGAAAATGCGAAGATGGGCGAACGCAAGACCGCAAGGAGCGGAATATCTTGCAGCGGATTATCAATAATTTGCAGAAAGCTCATTACCGTTAAAACTTCAACAGAGTCTAAGTATGTACGCCCCACATCGGTAAAAGCAGGTATATTAAGCTCGCCGAGCGCCCGTTCAAACATAGGTGCACGTCCCTTTGGACTGCGCAGAAGAATTACAATATCCCTGTACTCAATGGGGCGCATAGTGCCTGTATCCTTGTCAAAGACAGTCACTTCCTTACCTTCTACCATTTCAAAGATACGTTTTGCAACCACCAAGCTTTCCGCTTCTTTTGGGTCTATTCCCGCATCAAAGTCGGTATATGTTACCATCAGTTCGGTGGCGAACTCGGCATCCTTGCCCGCAGGGTAGTCGGTGCCAAGCTTTAATGCTTCGTCATCGTTATAGTCGATGTCGCCTACTTCTTTGTGCATTATCGACTCAAAGATATGGTTTACGGTCTTTATGACTTCTTCTCTGCTTCGGAAGTTTTTGTTAAGGCAAATTCTCTCGCCCAAATCTCCCTCGGCATAGGTTTCGTACTTCTCGGCAAAGAGGCGTGGCGAAGCGTTACGAAATCCGTAAATGCTCTGCTTTATGTCGCCTACCATAAAGCGATTTTCGCTGTCGCCTGCTATAAGCTCAAATATTTTATCCTGAATATCGTTGGTGTCCTGATATTCGTCAATAAAAATTTCCGCATAACGCTTATTGAGTTTATTTAGAACTTCGCTCTTGTTTTTAAGAAGCTTTAAGCACTCGTGCTCCAAATCGCTGAAATCCAAAAGAGAACGCTCTCTCTTTAAGTTCTTATGGTATCTGTCAGTCAGGCGCACAAGGTTTTTAAGCGCCTTAGCCACAGGATAAAGAATGGCAAACTTTTCTGCTTCGGCAGAATCAAATTTAAACTTGCAAAGCTCTTTAAATGTTGCTTTTATTCCGTTTTTAAGACCGCTAATCATTTTTGCTTCCACCTGATACGGGTCTTTTTGTATACCTTTGCATGACTCAAAGGAGAACTCATTTACTGCTAAGATGACTTCGCTCGGTGCGGATATTTCATTATTGAAAATACTGTTGAAGTTCTCTGTATCTTTATCTACTGCGGAAGCATAATCGGGGATATGGTCGTGCTCGGTCAACAGACGGTCTAATATGCGTTTTTGTTCATTAAATGCGCCTTGTATATCTGCCTTTGCCTTTTTATATTTTTCCATATACCATTCTTCCCATACACTGCCCGAAAAGGATTTGCTCTCGGCAACGGCTTTATAAGAGGAAACTGCATTTTTAAGCCATTTTTCAGGTTCGGATAAGCTCCGCACAAAATCGTGCAGATTAAGAATGGTATCTCTCAGTTTTTCGTCGTTTTTAAGTCCGCCATAGCCGAAAACAAGCTTTTTAAAGCCCGGTCGTGTGTCAATATGTGCGTAGTATTGTTCAAGAGAAGTGTTTAGTGCATCTTTTCTCAAAATGGCATTCTCCGTATCCTCCGAAATCTTAAAGTCGGCAGGCAGAGATGTCAGGTGGATATTACTGCGGATAACTTCGTTGCAGAATGCGTGAACGGTGGAAATATTGGCAGAGCCTATTTTAAGGCTCTGTTCACGCAGATGCTCTGCCAAAATATCATTTCCATCAAGAATTGCACTTCTGTATGCACTGTCGATTGCGGCGGAGATTTTGCGTTTCATCTCCTTTGCGGCGGCCTCTGTAAAAGTCAGCACCAAAAGGCGGTCTACCGACAGCCCTTGATTTATAATCTTTTGTATAATGCGTTCAACCAAAACTGCCGTCTTTCCGCTCCCTGCGGCGGCGGCAACCAAAATGTTTTTGCCGTTTTTTTCAATAGCGGCGGATTGTTCAGGTGTCCATTCCAATTTACACACCCCCTGTTTAAAACATTTTACCACAATACAGAATAAAAGGCAAGCAGAGAATAAGTTTTAAGCGTTAAGCAGGAGCGACTTAATTGTCACCTGTTTTGCTTTTCTGCCTTGCTTTTTGAGGGGCGGTATGATATTATTATGTTTCAAGAGGTGATAAGTATGAAATCGGTTTTAATAACAGGCGGTGCCGGCGGAATAGGAAGTGCGGCGGCACGGGTTTTTGCCCGTGAGGGATATAAGGTTTTTGTAAACTATTTTTCATCAAAGGATAAGGCAGAGGAGTTGGAGAGAGAAATCGGTTGCACCTTGGTATATGCGGATATTTCAAAGTCCGAAGATGTAAAAAAGATGTTTGATATTATCGGCGGAGTTGATGTCTTGGTTAATAATGCAGG
>JAZLIC010000148.1:0-8088 GCA_045617225.1 Clostridia bacterium | reverse complement strand
CTTGTACTATGTTGTAAAATCCTTATATGAGCGAGAAGAAAAGAAAAAAAATAAGATTTTAAAGCATGAAAACGCAATCAAAGTATTAAATGAAATAAAATAAAAAATCCGGTTGGTTTTACCAACCGGATTTTTGTCGGCATATCTAGTTTAGTTTAGTATATTATATACTCCCCAAATCATCTTAGCGGCCTCTGCTCTTGTTGCAGTACCACGAGGCTTAAATGTACCATCTTCGTAGCCGTTTATTACTTCTAAGCCAACCAAAGCACGAACTGCGTCAACGGCGTATGAAGCAATACTGCTTTTATCGGTGAAATCAAGTTCTGCCGGCTCATCAACATCGCCTAAGGCACGATAGAGGATAGTTGCCATATCCTGACGCATAATGCTTTCACCAACACCGAAGTATCCGCCCTGACCTTGGATATAACCTGCGTTTACCGCAGCGGCAATATATGGTGCATACCACTTTGAACTGTCAACATCGGCAAAATCGGTCTCAGAGTCATCTAACGGAACATTGAACAACTGAACAACCATCTTTGCAAACTGTTCACGTGTTACCGCTCCTTTTGGATTATATGTTTTCTCGTCCATACCGTTTACAATACCTTGATAGTATAAGCCTTCAATTGATTCAACTGCCCAATCATAACCGTCTAAATCATCAAAGACCTTACTGTTTGATTCCGGAGCTTTGGTAGGAGCAGGAGTAGCGGTTGCGGTTGGGTATTTTGAACTTGGTGTATAAATTCCGCTGCCGCTTGGTAAACCGCCGGAACTATCACCGCCAAAACTGCTGCTATCACTTTCGGGGCGTATAACCTTCACTTTAAGTGTATCGTTATTTCCGCTGCTGGTCACTAACTGCTTTTCGACGCCGTTGATTTCAAACATTACTTCAACATAAACATATTCGCCTATCTTAAAGCCTGTCTTTGCATAAGGCATCTTTACATCAATCGAGTATTTATCTGCCGGATAGCTTGCTTCTTTTTCGGCGATAATCGTGCCTTTGCTGTTGCGTACAATAACATTAACAATTGCATCATCTTCAAAAACATTTTTCTTGCCCTTAATTGTTACTGTGTATGTACTTCCGTAACCAACGGTTGAAGAAGTATAGAACTTAGGAAGGTCGGCTTCGTTAATAGTTACGCCTTCAAGTTCGTTTATAACATCTTGAAGTTCTGATTTTAATGATTCAGAGATAACATTTTTGGTCAGTTTTGTTGCAATTGCAACAGCTTCTTCAATATATTTATTATAGTACTTGTCTGTACCGTGTGCCTTAATTACCTTTACAGAATCGTCAATAGCTTCAACAAGAGCCTCATCGCTTGCACTCATATATGCACCGTCAAATATTGATTGAATACCGCTTATAGAATTTTTTGCATCATTAAACTCACCATATGCAGTCGTTGCACCCGAAAGTGCAGAGTCGTTTAAAGTAAGGTCTTTAAAAAGATTAAGGAAGGCTTCATACTTTAAAACATCGGCAGAAGTTGCATCTTTTACAATATCGTTAATCTGCAATACTCCGATAAGCTCTCCCATAGCAGTAACTGTTTCGGTCAATGATTCAAAAAGTCTTGTTGGGTTTATAAGCGTTGCAGTAAAGTGTTTGTTGACTTTGCTCTTACTTGAAGCAGAAAGTGCCTCATAAGCCGTTTTGGCGTTCTTGATTTTTTCGTTGAGTGACTTAAATGAAATGATATTGCCATCTTCGTTGTAAAAAGAGATATCAGCCTTTGAGGGTAGAGCAAGTACTAATTCAAAAACATTTTTTTCTTCATTATTCAGTTCAGGCAAAAGCTCGCCTTCGCTAACCGTGATTTTCGGAATAACGGTTACAACCGAGTCATCGGCAAGTGTGAGTGTAAACGTTTCAATATGCACATTGCTTGAAGATGGGTTGCCGGTTGTTTTCCTTTCAATATTGATACTGCAAAGTGTTTGCGTATTTTTAAGAAAAGCATTGCCATTTTCTAAGTCATAATGGAAAGTTGCAGAAGAAGTTTGGCGAATTGGGTCACCCTGACTGCCAACTTCAAGAAGTGCATCAGGAACGCTTACATTGCCTACGATTGCGTCATCAAAAGCAACTTTAAGGTCAAACGCCTTAAATTCCGGCATATTTTTGCCTGACACTTTAACTACAAAATTCTTTTCCTCGGCAAGCTTTAAATAATTGATAGAAACATCAAGGTTCAATGTCTGTGGCTGTGCGGTAGGCTCCGCAGTAGGTTCTGCTGTGCCTTCCGGTTCTGTTTCCAGAAGATAGTTTATAAGTTTTTCGGTAAGTGTTATTCCTTCAGGAGTAGTAACACTCTTACTACCTACGGTTGCCGCCACCGAAACAGTACCAAGTAACATTGCGGTGACAAGGAGCATACATAACTCAGCCATAAATTTTTTGTTAAACATTCTTCAATCCTCCTAAAATATATATTGTTTAATTATTTACATATTGTAATGTGCTTTAATTATAACATAACAAATAAGAATGAGTATAACAATTGGGTTACATTTGTGTTACGAAGTACACATCTTGGGATTTTTAAGTTAGAAATAACCAAATGTTGTATAATTTGTTTCCAAAATGACCTAAAATAGATAAATATATCTTGCAATAATGTCAAAGAAGTGGTAGAATAGATACAATATGTAAAGTGGTGATTTATGTATTTACAGTTAGCGAATTTTGGAGGTAAAATATATGGGCTTTAAAGAAGTTGTTGAAAAGGTTATCGGTACATACAGTGACCGTGAACTTAAAAAAATACGTCCTATTATGGAACAGGTTCTTTCGTATGAAAGTGAAATGGGAAAAAAGAGCGATGCAGAGCTTCGTGAAATGACGGATAAGTTCAAGGCGAGAATAAATAACGGCGAAAGCTTGGATAGCTTGCTCCCGGAGGCATTTGCAGTTTGCAGAGAGGCATCTTGGCGTGTTCTCGGTATGAAGCATTTTCCTGTTCAGATTATCGGCTCTATTGTTCTCCATCAGGGACGAATTGCAGAGATGAAAACAGGTGAAGGTAAGACCTTGGTTGCAACCTTGCCGGCTTATCTTAATGCGCTGACGGGCAAGGGTGTGCATATCGTTACGGTTAATGACTATCTTGCAAAGCGTGATAGTGAGTGGATGGGTAAGCTTTATAACTTTTTAGGTTTAACGGTAGGCCTTGTGATTCACGAAAAGGATAATGATGAGCGTAAGGAAGCATACAATGCCGATATTACCTATGGCACAAATAACGAGATGGGCTTTGATTATCTGCGTGATAATATGGTTATATATAAAGAGCAAAAAGTTCAACGTGGTCATACCTATGCAATCGTGGACGAGGTTGATAGTATTTTAGTTGATGAGGCACGTACACCGCTTATTATTTCCGGCGTTGGTGATAAGTCAACCGACCTTTATATGCAGGCAGACCGTTTCGCAAAGGGACTTAAATTCAAAAAGGTTGTTGAAACGGACTCAAAGGCAGAGCTTGACAATGATGAGGAATACCGAGATATAGATTATATCGTTGATGAAAAAGCACATACTGCAATCCTTACCGCACAGGGCGTAAAGAAGGCAGAGGCGGCATTTAATGTAGAGAATTTGACCGACCCTGCAAATATGACACTTTCACATCATATCAATCAGGCAATTAAGGCGATTGGAGTTATGAAGCGTGATAAGGATTATGTCGTAAAAGATGGAGAGGTAATTATCGTTGATGAGTTTACGGGCCGTATGATGCTCGGCAGACGTTATAGTGACGGCCTGCATCAAGCTATTGAGGCAAAGGAAGGCGTAAAGGTTGAAAATGAGAGCAAAACGCTTGCGACTATTACATTCCAGAACTTTTTCAGACTTTACAAAAAGCTGTCCGGTATGACAGGTACCGCCCAGACCGAGGAAGAAGAGTTCCAGGAAATATATAAGCTTGACGTAATTGTTATCCCCACGAACAAACCTCTTGCCCGCAGTGATATGTCGGACTGCGTTTACAGAAGCGAGAACGAGAAATTCAATGCGGTAATAGATGAAGTAGAAAAAGCACACGCAAAAGGTCAACCTGTGCTTATCGGTACGGTTACAATCGAAAAATCAGAAAAGCTTAGTGCGCTTCTTCGCAAGCGTGGTATTGCACATAATGTCCTTAATGCAAAGTTCCACGATAAAGAGGCGGAGATTGTTGCACAGGCAGGTAAAAAAGGTGCAGTTACCATTGCTACTAATATGGCAGGTCGTGGTACAGATATTGTGCTTGGCGGTAATGCGGAATTTATGGCGAAGCACGAAATGGAAAAGCAAGGATTTAGTGATGAGCTTATAGTACAGGCAACAGGCTTTGCGGAAACAGATGACCCGGAAATTATAAGCGCAAGGGAAACCTTCCGTAGCCTTTTGTCAGAGTTTAAAAAGGCAATTGAGCCTGAGCAGAAAGAAGTATTAGAGGCAGGCGGACTTTATATAATAGGTACGGAACGCCACGAAAGCAGGCGTATTGATAATCAGCTCCGCGGTCGTTCAGGTCGTCAGGGCGATGAAGGTAAGTCAAGATTTTTCATCTCGCTTGAAGATGACTTAATGCGTCTTTTTGCACCCGAGCGCATAAATCGCCTTATGGAAACCTTTGGCTTTGAGGAAGGCGAAGCAATAGAAAGCAAAATGCTCAGCGGAGCAATTGAAACCGCACAACAACGTGTTGAGGGCAGAAACTTTGATATAAGAAAACACGTGCTTCAATATGATGATGTCAACAACCAACAAAGAGAAATGATATATACCCAACGCAATCAGGTATTAGACGGCGAAGATATGGCTGGATATATCCAAAATATGATTTCTGCAGTTGTTGAAAATATTATTTCTATGCATATTGGTGACGCACATATTCCGGAAGAATGGGATTGGGCAGGCCTTGGTGAACATTTAAACGAAGTATTCGGCGAACTTCCTCCTGATACACTTGAATTTACCGATGTTGAAATTGATAAAATGACGGCAGAACGCCTAAAAGAATATTTATTGGAAACCGTAACCAAGCGTTATAGAGAGAAGGAAGCGGAATTCGGCGAGGCAATGCGTGAGGTTGAACGTGTACTCCTTCTTAGAGTTGTTGACCAAAAGTGGATGGACCATATAGACAATATGGAACAGCTCAGACAGGGAATAAATCTTCGTGCTTATGCACAACGTGACCCTGTTATTGAGTATAAGTTTGAGGCAATGGATATGTTTGAGGAAATGATAGACTCTATTAAAGAGGATACCGTAAAGCACCTTTTCCATGTTGTGCCGCAGTCAAGAATAGAGCGTACACAGGTTGCAAAGCCTGTTTCCGAGAATTTCGGTGGTGACGGAACGGTTACCAAAAAGCCTGTCCGTCGTGTTAATAAGGTGGGCAGGAATGACCCATGCCCATGCGGAAGCGGTAAGAAATATAAGAATTGTTGTATAGACAAGGAACAATAAGGATGTGAAAAAAGTGATTGCATTTGATGAGTACATTCAAGGCGTAAGCGGAATGGAAAAAGGAATTTTAGAATTGAGGGATTCACTTTAACTTAGGTAAAACCGAAGAAGAACTTGCATCTCTTGAAAATAAGAGTGCGGAGGCAGATTTTTATACCGATATGGAAGCGGCAGGCAAGGTCCTTCAAAAGATAAAAGGACTTCGTGCAAGGATTGAGCGTTTTGACTCTCTGTATAGCGACTGGGAGGATTTAAAAACTTTAATCGAACTTGCAAACGAAGAAGAGGACGAGAGTTTGTTGCCCGAAGTAAAGGAAGGTTATAAAAATCTTTGTGAAACCTTTGAGGAAATGAAGCTTGAAACATTGCTCTCGGGTAAGTATGATAAGAATAATGCCATTATAACCTTGCACAGCGGTGCCGGCGGTACCGAGGCACAGGATTGGTGTGAAATGCTTTATCGTATGTATACAAGATGGGCAGAACGCAAAGGCTTTACCACGGAAGTTATAGATTTTTTAGACGGTGAAGAAGCAGGAATAAAGAGTGTAACTTTTTCCATAATCGGCTTAAATGCTTATGGATATGCAAAGTCCGAAAAAGGTGTGCATAGATTGGTGCGTATTTCTCCGTTTGATTCGGCGGCACGCAGACATACTTCCTTTGCTTCCTGCGAGGTAGTGCCTGAAATTGATGATGACATAGAAGTACAGATAAATCCTGAGGATTTGCGTATAGACACCTATCGTTCAAGCGGAGCTGGCGGTCAGCATATCAATAAGACGGAGTCCGCAATCCGTATAACGCATATACCTACGGGAATTGTCGTTACCTGTCAGAATGAGCGTTCACAGCATAAAAATAAGGACTCTGCAATGAAGGTTTTAAAATCGAAGTTGGTAGAAATTGCGGAACGTGAGCAGAAAGAAAAGATAGATGATATAAAAGGTGCGCAGACGGAAATAGGATGGGGAAACCAAATACGCTCCTATGTATTCCACCCATATAATATGGTAAAAGACCATCGCACAAATTTTGAGATGGGTAATGTAGGCGCAGTGATGGACGGTGACATTGACGGATTTGTTAACGCTTATTTAAAGGCAAAATCCCGTGGCGAACTTTAAAAAAGGAGAAACTTATGTTTGAAAAATTATCATTTTTAGAAGCACAGTATGAAGAACTTGCAAAGAAAATCAGTGACCCTGAAATTATTGCAGACCAAGAAACTTGGCGTAAGCTTTGTAAAGAACATTCGGATATGACGCCTATTGTTGAAAAATACAGAGAGTATCTTAAAAATAAGGAAACAATTGAAGATGCAAAGCTTATGATGGACGACCCTGAAACCGATAAAGAGTTTAAGGAAATGCTCTCCGATGAGATGCGCGAAGCAAAAGATAACATTGCACGCATAGAAGAAGAACTTAAAATATTACTTCTCCCCAAAGACCCCAACGACGACAAGAATGTTATGGTGGAAATCCGCGGTGGCGCAGGTGGTGATGAAGCGGCACTTTTTGCGGGCGACCTTTATCGTATGTATAGTATGTATGCCGACAGTAAGCGTTGGAAAACAGAGGTGCTAAGCCTTAGTGAAATCGGTATCGGCGGAATAAAAGAAATAACTTTTATGATTGAAGGCGATGGCGCATATAGTAGACTTAAATTTGAAAGCGGTGTGCATCGTGTTCAGCGTGTGCCTGAAACGGAGTCAAGCGGACGAATTCATACTTCAACCGTTACAGTTGCGGTTTTGCCTGAGGTTGACGATGTAGAGGTAGAGATAAATCCTGATGATTTGGAGATTGATACCTACCGTTCAAGCGGTGCAGGCGGTCAGCATATCAACAAGACCGAGTCCGCAATTCGTATCACGCATAAGCCGACAGGAATGGTTGTTACCTGTCAGGATGAGCGTTCTCAACACAAAAACAGAGAAGCGGCAATGAAAATGTTGCGTTCAAGACTCTATGACAAAATGCAACAGGAGCGTAATGATGCAATAGCCGCAGACAGAAAAAGTCAGGTAGGTACAGGCGACAGAAGTGAGCGTATTCGCACATACAACTTCCCGCAAGGCCGTATGACCGACCATAGAATAGGGCTTACCCTTTATAAATTGGAACAGATTATGAATGGCGACCTTGATGAGATTATTGACGCACTTATTACGACAGACCAGAGCGAAAAATTAAAAGCACAAGGGGAATAAGCCTTGTGTGAAGGTGGGGCGAAAAGATGGAAACAAAGGTGCTTGGCACATCTGATGCAGACTTAAATAAAGCCGCATCAATAATAAAAGAGGGCGGGCTTGTGGTTTTTCCCACGGAAACCGTCTACGGTTTGGGTGCAGATGCATTAAATCCCGATGCAGTAAAGAATATCTTTTCGGCTAAGGGCAGACCGTCCGATAACCCACTTATCGTTCATATTTCAAGCATAGATATGATTGAGGACTTGGCAAAAGATATTCCGGATAGTGCATATACTCTTGCGGAAAAGTTTTGGCCGGGACCTCTTACCATAATATTAAAGAGAAGGGATTGTATATCCGACTCTGTAACGGCAGGGCTTGATACGGTAGGAATTCGTATGCCGGC
>JAZLIC010000147.1:0-20960 GCA_045617225.1 Clostridia bacterium | reverse complement strand
AAAGTTTGTAGATTGCAGAAGCAAAGACCTTGAAAGGCGAGAGGTGTATATCGTAGAGGGCGACTCTGCACTTGGTGCCTGTAAGCTTGCAAGGGACAGTGAGTTCCAGGCGATTATGGCAATCCGCGGTAAGATACTTAACTGCCTTAAAGCGGAGTATGATAAGATATTTAAAAGCGAAATCATAACCGACCTTTTAAAAGTGTTGGGCTGCGGAATTGAGATAGAGTCCAAGCATAACAAAAACCTAAATACCTTTGATATTGAGAATTTAAGGTGGAGCAAGATTATTATTTGTACCGATGCAGATGTTGACGGTTATCAGATACGCACCCTTGTTCTTACAATGATTTACAGGCTTATGCCGACGCTTATCGAAAAGGGATATGTGTATATTGCCGAATCACCGCTTTATGAGATTACCTGTAAGGACAAAACGTATTTTGCTTATAATGAACCTGAAAAAACGGAGATTTTAGAAAAAATCGGTGACAAAAAGTATACCATTCAGCGAAGCAAGGGACTTGGCGAAAACCAACCGGAGATGCTCTGGGAAACCACAATGAACCCGGAAAGCAGAAGGCTTATAAAGGTGCTGCCCGATGATGTTGTCGCAACACGGGATATGTTTGACCTTCTTTTGGGCGACAACCTTGCAGGAAGAAAAGAACACATTGCAAATAACGGACATCTGTTCTTGGATATGATAGATGTTTCATAAGAGGAATGATAAAAATGCCAAAGAAACCAATTGTTAAAGAGCAAAAAATATTGGAAACACTTGAATATAATTATATGCCCTATGCCATGAGTGTTATTGTATCTCGTGCCATACCTGAGATTGACGGTTTAAAACCGTCCCACAGGAAGCTTTTATACACTATGTATAAGATGGGACTGTTAAACGGAGGCAGGACAAAGTCTGCAAATATCGTAGGTCAGACAATGAAGCTTAACCCTCACGGCGATGCGGCGATTTATGAAACAATGGTGCGTCTTACCGAGGGCAACAGCGCCTTGCTTCTGCCTTTGGTGGACTCTAAGGGCAACTTCGGCCGTGTATATTCAAGAGATATGGCGTATGCCGCATCAAGATATACAGAGGCGAAGCTCTCTAAGGTGTGCAGTGAGGTGTTCTGTGACATTGACAAGGACACGGTTGACTTTGTGGATAACTATGACGGAACAATGCTTGAACCGACACTGCTCCCTACTGCATTTCCAAATATTTTGGCAAATCCAAATCAGGGTATTGCGGTAGGTATGGCATCAAATATATGCAGCTTTAATTTAAGGGAACTGTGTGAAGCGACAATCGAGCTTATTAAAGAGCCTGAGGCTGACATTATGGGTATTTTAAAGGCACCTGATTTTCCGACCGGCGGAGAGCTTATATATGACGAGGCGGAGCTTCGTGAAATTTATAAGACGGGCAGAGGTACGGTCAAGGTGCGTGCTAAGTATTCTTATGATAAAAAGCAGAACTGTATAGATATAACCGAAATCCCATATACCACTACGGTTGAAGCTATAATGGATAAGATAATAGAGCTTATTAAGGCAGGGCGTGCGAGAGAGATTTCGGATTTGCGTGATGAAACCGACTTAAAGGGACTTAAACTGACCATTGACTTAAAAAGAGGCACTGACCCCAAAAAACTGATGGCACGACTCTTTAAGTCAACACCTCTGCAAGACTCTTTTGGGTGTAACTTTAACCTTTTGGTTGAAGGCTCGCCTATGGTGCTTGGCGTAAATGATATTATCTGCGAGTGGTTGAGGTTCAGGCGTAACTGTATCCGCCGTTCCACTACCTATGATATAAAGCGAAAGAGCGAGAAGCTCCATCTTTTGGAGGGCCTTGCTTGTATACACTTGGATATTGACAAGGCGATAAAGATTATCAGGAATACCGAGGACGATGCAAAAGTTGTGCCTAACTTGATGGACGGTTTTGGGATTACAGAGCTTCAAGCCGAGTATGTTGCGGATATAAAGCTCAGAAACTTAAATAAGGATTATATCTTAAAGCGTACTGCGGAGATAGAAAATCTTAAAGCCGAAATTGCAGAGCTTGAAAGCGTGCTCAGCAGTAAAGCGAAGGTAAACAAGATTATCGAAAAACAACTTAAAGAAATTGCCAAGAAGTACGGTACGGACAGAAAAACGGATATTGTTTATGACGATACCGTTCAGGAGGTAAAAGAGGAGCAGATAATTGATAATTATTCATTAAAGTTCTTCCGCACCGCACATAATTATATCAAAAAGATTTCTTTGGTATCGCTTAGAACAAGCGGCGAGCAGCATTTAAAAGATGACGATGTTTTGGTTCAGGAGGTTGACGCCGAGAATAAGAGCGAGGTTTTATTCTTCGCAAGCAGCGGCGATGTATATAAGTTAAAGGCGTATGATATACCTGACGGAAAGGCAAGCCAATTAGGTGAGTTTATACCTAACCTTTTGGGTATGACCGAAAAGGAGGATATAGTCGGTATGGTTGTAACGGACGATTATTCCGGCGAGCTTGTATTCTGCTTTGAAAACGGAAAGGTGGCAAGAGTGCCTCTTAGTGCGTATGCTACCAAGTCAAATCGTAAAAAGTTGTCCGGCGGATTTTCCGTTAAATCTTCTGTTGTTGGTATGCTCCATATCAAAGGCGATACGGAACTCCTGCTTAAAAGCAGTAACGGCAGGGCGCTTGTGGTAAACACCGATAAAGTGCCGCTTAAAACGACAAGAAGTACTCAGGGCGTAAATGTCCTTACTGCCAAGAAAGGAAGCACTTTAAAAGAAGTGCAGACGGTATATGATGCCGCCCTTGCAAATGTTAGCAGGTATCGCACAAAGACAATTCCGGCGGCTGGCGCAATTCTTCGTGACGAGGACTTGGGCGTTGTGCAGATAGGCTTTGAGTTTGAGGAAAACTAAAATTAAAATGCTATAAGCAAAGCGGGCGGTCACTCTATGTGGCCGCCCGTGCTATCGTAGCCCTTCATAAATCTTGCCTCCATATATAATCGTAGGGCAGGGGCTTGCTCCTGCCGTTCCTTCGTAGGACGGCTTAAACTCTTGACGGAGGGGATTTAGGACGGATTTTTATGCACTTGTGAAAAACAAATTTTTTTAATTCATCGCCCAAGCCCTGTTTTGGTCTGCCGCTCCCGACCGCAATGTAAAATTTATTTTTCGCAAAATCGGACGGCCACACAGGGACCGCTCCTACCAATAACGGTAAAGTTTGTTTTATTCAAAAAATGCTTTTCGGCTGTTGGTTCAGCGTATCTGTTAAAATGACGATTTAGGGCGGTTTGCGACGATAATAATTGGACGATTTGTGTTGCCTGAACTGTTGACATAATATAAGTAAAGTACTATAATATTAAGATAAAATTCTGTAAACGGATTATGTTTTATCCGTTACTTAAAAAGGAGATGCTTTGATGCGTGCAATAGTTACTGTTATGGGAATTGACAAGCCCGGAATTATAGCAAAGACAAGTGGCTTGCTCTTTGAGAGAAATATTAACATTATGGATATAAATCAAACTATTATGCAGGACTTGTTCACAATGATTATGCTTATTGATATTTCAAAGAGTTCTGTCCCGTTTGATGAGCTTTCAAAAGCTCTTGAAACTCTTGGTGAGGATATGGGACTTGAAATCAGGCTCCGTCACGAGGAAATTTTCAATAGTATGCACCGTATATAAGTGGGGTGTTTAAGATGATAAATACAAGCGAAATAATTGAAACAATTAAAATGATACGAGAAGAGCATCTTGACATTCGCACAATCACTATGGGTATATCGTTGCTTGATTGCGCAGATGCGGACCCCAAAAAGGCGTGTCAAAAAATCTATGATAAGATTACAAGATATGCGGATAAGCTTGTGTATACAGGTGAGGACATAAGCAAAAGATACGGTATCCCCATTATAAATAAGCGTATATCCGTCACTCCGATATCAATGGTGGCAGGTGCAAGCGATACTTCCGATTATCTGCCGTTTGCAAAGGCTCTTGACAGTGCCGCAAAAGAAACAGGGGTAAACTTTATCGGCGGTTATTCCGCCCTTGTGCATAAAGGCTTTTCAAAGGGCGATAAGATATTGATTGACTCTATCCCCGAGGTGCTTTGCAGTACGGAGAGGGTATGCTCCTCGGTAGGCGTTGCAACAACCAAGGCAGGCATCAATATGGATGCGGTGCGCAGAATGGGCGAGATAGTTGTTGAAACCGCAAAGCGAAGCGCCGACGATAATTCAATGGGTTGTGCAAAGTTCGTTGTTTTTGCAAATCCCGTAGAGGACAATCCGTTTATGGCAGGTGCATTCCACGGCGTAGGCGAGGGCGATTGTGTAATAAATGTAGGTGTCAGCGGCCCGGGCGTTGTAAAGTGTGCCTTGGAACAGGTTAAGGGCGCAGACTTCGGCGTTGTTTCGGAAACTATCAAAAAGACTGCGTTTAAGATTACAAGGATGGGACAGTTGGTTGCCCGTGAAGCGTCGTCTATGCTCGGCGTACCGTTTGGTATAGTTGATTTGTCCCTTGCACCTACTCCGGCAGTAGGCGACAGTGTGGCATATATTTTAGAGGAAATGGGACTTGAAAAGTGTGGAACACACGGCACAACGGCAGCACTTGCACTGCTGAATGATGCAGTCAAAAAGGGCGGCGTTATGGCATCAAGCTACGTTGGCGGACTTAGCGGTGCTTTTATCCCTGTCAGTGAGGACGCAGGTATGATAGCCGCCGCAGAGTGCGGTGCGCTCTGCTTGGATAAGCTTGAAGCTATGACTTGTGTTTGCTCGGTTGGGCTTGATATGATTGCAGTTCCCGGTGATACGCCGGCGTCTACCATATCTGCCATTATTGCAGACGAGGTCGCAATCGGAATGATAAATCAAAAGACTACCGCTGTGCGTATTATCCCTGCCGCCGGTAAAAAGGTTGGGGACAGCGTGGAGTTCGGCGGACTTTTGGGTGCCGCACCGGTTATGCCGGTACACAATTATTCAAGCGAGGAGTTTATAAAGCGCGGAGGACGAATTCCCGCACCTATACATAGCTTGAAAAATTAGCAGAAAGGTTGTGTGCAATATGGATATTATGCAGGCGATTTTGGATATTGAACAAAAGGCTCAGGGTATTATTGACTCTGCAGATGTCTTAAAGGAAGAACAGATGGCGGAGCTTGATGCCGAGGTTGAGAGAATTGAAAAAGAGGCAAACGAAAAGCTCACTGCCGAAATAGATGAGTATATGAATAAGAGAAAAGCGGAAATCCGCACAAAGGCAGAAAAGACGGAACAAGATTATCAAAAACGTCTTTCCGATTTAGAGGGCGTTTGCGCAAAGAAGAAAAAGACTTGGATTGATGAAATTACCAAGCATATTATTGAAGATTAGAGGCTGAAACAATGCTAAATGTTATGTCAAAGTCCGCACTGAATACAAAGATACATGCAATGCGGCGTACTACTTTACATAATGAAGATTACAAGGCTTTAATTCAAATGCAATCCGTATCCGAGGTATCGGAATACTTAAAGGAAAATACGAGATACGGTTTAGTACTTAAAAATATCAATCCGCTTACGGTGCACAGGGGAGAGCTTGAAGATTTGCTTAAATCGCTGGTGGCGATGGATACTGCTTCCCTGCTTCCTTATTTTGATATTTCAAGCAAGTTCTTTACCGAAGCGGTAAGTGATGAAACTTCGGTTGATATGCTTAAAGTCTTGATAAATCTTATCCTTATCGGCAGGGGTGAACAATTCCCCTATCCTAAACAAGAGCTTAAAATAGGTAAGGCAGTTATAAATACAGAGCATCTTTTGGAAGCGGACAACTTTAATGAGCTTGCGGATATGCTGAGGGATACCGAGTTTTATAAAGTGCTGAGTCCTTTTAAGAATAATAAAGAGATGCAGAAGTCATTTTATATTGATATTGCTCTTGATAACTTTGTGGCAGTGAGGGTTGATAAATACGCAAGGAAGTATTTAAGTCCGAGCGATGCCGCTCTTGCAAAGGCTACATACGGTGCGGAATATGACCTTAGAAATTTAACCTGCATACTTCGTGCCAAGCTCAGATTTGATACTTCAAAGGAACAGATTTATGCTTTTATCGTTCCTGTGTATCATAAGTTAAAGAAAGAAACTATTACCGAACTTGTAAATTCAGGCAGTTATGAAGAAGCGATAGGAATTATAAAAGCCAAGACTCCCTACGGAAATGCTTTTGATGCAAATGACAGGTTTATGGAGAAAAGAACAAATGAATATCTCTTTAATCTGCACCGAAAGCTTTTAAAACAGTATCCGTACTCTGTGCAGTGCGCAAGGGGGTATATCGCACAAAGGAAGTTTGAGATAAAGAATATTGTTTCCATTATAGAAGGGATAAGATACAATCTTACCCCTACACAAATCAGTGATTATTTGATTGGGCAGATGGAGGATGAATTATGATAGCTAAAATGAAGTTTGTCAGTATGATAGGACAGATAGACCGGTTTGAGAGGATTGTATCGGACTATGTTATGGATTTGCCTATCGAACTTGAAAACAGCTTGACTGCCTTTAAAAATACTTCCGGATTTTTGCTCAGCAATGAGGAAAACCCTTACGAGGGTATAATGAAGCGGTTTGAGGAAGTATTTGATTATGCAGGAATAAATTATAAAGATATTCCGATGCACCGTGAAAACTTTACAAAGGAAGAACTGTCAAGCTTTATAGAAAGCTTTGATGAGCAGATACACGCAGTAAAGAAAAGGCTTGAAAAGCTGCAAGGCGATGTTGAGAATTCACAGCGTATGGAGGACACCCTGACACCGATTATCAATGCGAATGTGCATATTGATGATTTGGTTAATATGAAGTATTTAAAGTTCAGGTTTGGAAGAATGCCGGTATCAAGTTATGAAAAACTTGATACATATATGCGCAACTATCCTACATATTTTGCAGTGATGAAAACAGACAGGGACTATGTATGGGGCTTTTACTTTGCGTCTTATAATAACTCAAAAAAGATTGACCACCTTTTTTCAACTCTCTACTTTGAGCGTATTCGTATTGAGGGCGATGATGACGGAACACCTGCGGAGATTATAGAGAGGTTATCTCGGCGGAACAGTGAAATCCGAAATGAGATACAAGAATTGTCAAAGCAGATTGATACCATCATTGCTACACAACACGACGATTTGGTGCGTGCATATTCGGGCATTAAATATTATTACAAAATGCACAGTATAAAGAAGTATGCGCCACATACCAAAAACACCTTCTACTTGACAGGTTGGGTAGAGGACAGTGTTGCAGAAGACTTGATTAAAAGGACGGAAAACGACCCTGATGTATCGGTAATTGCTGATGACCCGGAGACGGTAAAACATATTACACCGCCTACAAAGGTCAAAAACCTGCGTATATTCAAGCCCTTTGAAGAATTTATACGTATGTACGGAGTACCGAATTATAACGAAATCGACCCTACGCCGATACTTGGAATTGTCTATACATTATTGTTCGGCATTATGTTCGGCGATGTCGGTCACGGCTTGTGTTTAGCGGCGGTTGGACTTTTGATGATGGCACTTAAGAAGGGCGGATTTTTGGCAAAGCTTTTGTTCCCGCTTGGAATATCCTCAACTATCTTCGGATTTGTCTATGGCTCTGTTTTCGGGTTTGAAGGCGAGCATGCACTGATAAAACCGCTTTGGTATACACCTTTTGAAAGCGGAACAAATATGATGAACACTTTGATTTATGCGGTGGCGCTTGGTGTTGTAATTATACTTATATGTATGATTGTAAACATTATCAACGGTATAAAACAGAAGGATATGCAAAAGGTGTTCTTCTCCCAGAACGGACTTGCCGGAATGTTATTTTATGTATTGGTTCTTGTCTGTGCTTTGTCTGCGGTAATGGGGAGCTCGGCACCGATGGGAATTGCGATAATATTTATTGTTATCTCCCTTGTGCTTATTTTCCTTCAAGAGCCTCTCGGAAAGCTTGCGGCACGGAAGAAGGACTGGATGCCCAAGGAAAAGGGCGGATTTTTGGTTGAAGCCTTCTTTGAACTTTTTGAAATTGTACTTAGCTTTGTAACCAATACAATTTCATTCCTGCGTGTAGGTGCATTCGCATTAAATCATGCAGGTATGATGTCGGTCGTTGTTATGTTTATGCTTGGGCTGAATACAGGCGGCTCCGTTGCCATAGCCATATTCGGTAACCTTCTGGTTATCGGACTTGAAGGCTTGATTGTCGGAATTCAGGTTTTAAGACTTGGATTTTATGAGATGTTCAGCCGTTTTTACAGTGGCGACGGCAGAGAATTTAAACCTACAACTGTTGAATAATTTTAAAGGTATAAATATTTAGGAGGAATTTATTATGTTAAAAACTATCGTTACATTTGTAATTATTGCACTTGCAATCGCCATTCCGCCGGTTGCACATTACGGATTAAAGCTTCGAGGCGGTAAGATGAAGGGCGCATTGGTGCTTAACCTTTTGTCATTCTTTACATTGTTTGGTGTCTTTACCGTTTGTATGTGGACAGGTAATGTAAGCGCATTTGCGGAAACAACTGATGCGGCAGCAGCTGCAAGTGCGTCAGGTATGCGTTATTTGGGTGCGGCACTTTCAACAGGACTTGCCTGTGTAGGTGCAGGTATTGCGGTTTCGTCATCGGCTTCTGCGGCACTCGGCGCAATTTCGGAGGACCCGCAGATAATGGGTAAGTCTTTGATTTTCGTTGCTTTGGCAGAGGGTATTGCCCTTTACGGACTTATTATTTCGTTGCTTATTTTATTCCAATAAGGATTGGTGAATATCGTGAAGATGTTTCTTTTAAGTGACAATATCGACACCCAAACCGGTATGCGTCTGTCGGGCGTTGACGGCTTGGTTGTACATGGTCATGATGAGTTTATAAGTGCCTTCAATAATGCACTTTTGGATAAAGAGATTGCGATTCTTTTGATTACGGAGAAGCTTATGGATTTAGACCCGGGATATATAGAAACCTATAAGGTCAACAATAAGCTTCCGCTTATTGTAGAGCTTCCGGACCGTCATGGCTCAAACAGACCTAAAGACTATATTTTAAGCTATGTTAAAGACGCAATAGGCGTCAAACTGTGAGGTGATTGTTTTGGCAAGGGATGCCTTGACACAATTTTCCGAAGCCATGATAAAAGAGGCTTCAATGCAAAAAAGTGATATCGAAAAGGCTATTCAACAGGAGAGAAGAAAGCGTATAGATGCCGTAAAAAAGCGTCTTGCCGAGGAGCGTAAAAAGCGTTTGGCAGAGGCAAAAAACAGTATTGCAGACGAAATAAAGCAGTCGCTCTCCACCAATGAGTATAATCTTCATAAGTCATTGGTAGAAAAACGCAGATGCGTTGTTGAAGAAGTATTTGATGAAGTTATTGATAAATTGCGTAAGTTTTGCAAGACAAGTGAGTATACAGCCTACTTTGAAAAGAAGGCTGCCGAGGCTATGGAAATTTTTGGCGGTAATGACGCAGTATGTACGGTTATGGAAGAAGATATGCCTTTGGCAGAGCGTGTCTTTAATGGCCGTTCGTTCTCGCTTCAAAAGGCGGATAATGATTTTATCGGCGGTTTTACGATAGAGTGCGAGAGTATGCACCTTTTCGGCGATTATACCCTGCTTGAAAGAGTGGCAGACGAAAAGGAACGCTTTTGTGAGAATGGGGATTTAATTCTTGATAAGTAGAGGAGTGGTTTTGGTGCCGGATAAAAGGGCAGTCATATATGGAATTAACGGTCCTGTTGTAACCGTTAAGAACGCACCGTGGTTTCAAATGCTTGAAATGGTATATGTGGGAGAAGAAAATTTAATCGGTGAGGTTATTGCTATTCACGGCGATGATACCATTATACAGGTGTACGAGGAAACTTCGGGACTTAGAGTAGGCGAGAAGGTGACCGCAACCGGAAATTCAATGTCGGTTACATTGGGTCCCGGATTGATTGGTAATATTTTTGACGGAATAGAAAGACCTCTGAGGAGCATTCGCGACCTTTCGGGTGCTTTTATTTCGCGCGGGCTCAGACCTGATGCGGTAGATATGGATAAGGAATGGAATTTAGAAATTCTGACAGAAAAAGGTGCGGAAGTATCCCCTTGCAGCATTATTGCCGAAACCGAAGAAACTACTTTGGTAAGGCATAAGATTATGATACCTCCGGGTATTAAAGGTATCGTTGAAAGCGTTGTACCAAGCGGCAGATACACTTGCAAAGATATTATTGCAACAATTCGTACACCGGAGGGAGAATTAAAGGAAATTACAATGGTTCAGAAGTGGCCGATACGTACACCACGCCCGTTTGGCGTAAGAGAAGCGATTTCAAAGCCTTTGATTACGGGACAGCGTGTAATCGATGTTCTTTTCCCTTTGGCGAAGGGCGGTACGGCGGCAATCCCGGGCGGATTTGGTACGGGAAAGACTATGACACAGCATCAGCTTGCCAAGTGGTCTGATGCGGATATTATCATATATATAGGTTGCGGCGAACGCGGCAATGAGATGACCGAGGTTTTGGAGGATTTTACAGGACTTGTTGACCCAAAATCAGGTCAGCCGCTTATGAACAGAACTCTGCTTATCGCCAATACTTCAAATATGCCTGTTGCGGCTCGTGAAGCCTCGATTTATACAGGTGTTACCTTGGCGGAATATTATCGTGATATGGGTTATCATGTAGCTATTATGGCGGACTCTACTTCACGTTGGGCAGAGGCACTGAGAGAAATTTCGGGCCGTCTTGAAGAGATGCCGGCAGAGGAGGGCTTCCCTGCATATTTGCCTTCACGCTTGTCTGAATTCTATGAGCGTGCAGGATATGTAAAGAACTTAAACGGAAGCGAAGGCAGCGTTACAATGATAGGTGCTGTTTCTCCGCAGGGCGGTGACTTTTCGGAGCCTGTTACACAAAATACGAAACGGTTTATTCGTTGCTTCTGGGGACTTGACAAGGAACTTGCTTATGCAAGACACTATCCGGCAATAAATTGGCTTACAAGTTATAGTGAATATATAGATGATTTATCACCGTGGTATCTTAAAAATGTCAGTGATGAGTTTATAGAAGCACGTGCGGAGATAATGCGTATTTTGCAAGAGGAAAGTGCGCTTATGGATATTGTAAAGTTAATCGGCGCCGATGTTCTGCCGGAGGACCAGAGACTGACCCTTGAGATTGCAAGGCTTATTCGTGTAGGCTTTTTGCAGCAGAATGCATATCATGCAAATGATACCTATGTGCCGATTGAAAAGCAGTTTAAGATGCTTCAGGCAGTGCTTCACCTTTACAAACGTTGCAAAACATTTGTGACAGAGCAGGCAATTCCCGTGTCACAACTGCTTAAAGACGGTATTTTTGAGAGGGTTGTCAAGATGAAGTATGATATAGAAAATGACAGGCTTGACAAAATAGATGACCTTATGAGAGATATTGATAATTTGTCTTTTGACTAATACGAAAGGAAAGAAGTAATATGTCACTGCAATATATGGGTTTAAAAGACATCAGTGGTTCACTGATTGTGGTAGAGGGTATAAAAGACGCCGCATTTGATGAGATTGTAGAAGTAAATATGCCTGAGGGTGAAAGACGCCTCGGCAGAATTATAGAAATTACCGAGGATGCGGCGGTTGTACAGGTGTTTGAAGGTACAGAGGGTATCTCTCTTACAAATACAAAGACACGATTGACAGGCAGACCGCTTCTTATGCCCCTTTCTCTTGAAGTTCTGGGCAGGACTTTTGACGGCGTAGGCCGTCCTATTGACGGACTTGGCGCTATTTATTCCGACACTCGTATGGATATAAACGGAAAGCCGATGAACCCTGTGGCAAGAGAATATCCGCGTTCTTTTATACAGACAGGTATCTCGGCAATAGATGGCCTTGCCACTCTTATTAAAGGGCAAAAGCTTCCTATATTTTCGGGCAATGGTATGCCGCATGACGCATTGGCGGTACAGATTGCAACACAGGCGCGTATAGCAGAGGATGAGGGCAAAAATTTTGCAATTGTCTTTGGCGCTATGGGTGTAAAACACGATGTTGCAAAGTATTTTATGTCGGCATTTGAAAAGACAGGCGCCATAGGCAGAAGTGTTATGTTTATAAACACATCATCTGACCCGGTGGTTGAGCGTATCTTAACACCAAGATGTGCACTTACTACTGCGGAGTATCTGGCGTTTACGCATAATATGCACGTTCTTGTAATTTTAACTGATATTACTTCGTATTGTGAGGCACTCAGAGAGATTTCTTCTTCAAAGCAGGAGATACCTTCACGTAAAGGATATCCGGGATATTTGTACAGCGATTTGGCATCGCTTTATGAGCGTGCAGGTATGATAGAAGGCTCAAGCGGCTCTATTACGCAGATACCGATACTTACTATGCCGAATGACGATATTACTCACCCGATTCCTGACCTTACAGGCTATATTACCGAGGGACAGATTGTTCTCGACAGAGTATTGTCACAAAAGGGTATATATCCGCCGATTTCGCTTCTTCCGTCACTTTCAAGACTTATGAAGGATGGTATAGGCGAGAAGTATACTACTGCTGACCACCCTGAGGTCAGCAATCAATTGTTCTCTCTTTATGCACATGTTCAGGAAATCCGTGCACTTGCCTCTGTAATCGGTGAGGATGAACTTTCCGATACCGACAAGAAGTATATGGAGTTCGGTGCGGCACTTGAAGATAGATTTATCGGACAGGGAAGACAGGAAAACAGAGATATAAATCGTACAATAGAGATTGCCTGGGAGCTTTTAAGAATGCTTCCCGTGAGTGAGCTTGACAGAATTTCACCGGAATTGCTTAAAGAAAAGTATAATATATAAGGAAGAGGGATAACCGATGGCAATGGTACCTACAAAGGGCAATTTGATTATTGCCAAAAACACACTTAAGCTTTGCCGTACAGGGTACACGCTTCTTGATAAAAAGAGAAATATTTTAATACGCGAAATGATGAGCCTGATTGAAACTGCAAACCAGGTTCAGTCGGAGATAGAGTATGTTTTTTCAAATGCTTATCTGGCACTTCAACAAGCGAATATAGAGATAGGCGTAGATGATGTGCAGAAAGTCGGACTTGCGATTGATGACGATAATTCAATTCAGGTAAAGTTCAGAAGCGTAATGGGTGTGGAAATACCTATTGTTCTTATGGATAAAACTCGAAATGAGCCGGAGTATGGTCTGCGCAGAACGACATCATCTTTGGATGAAGCGTGGAGTAAGTTTAATGAGGTTAAGGAGCTTACACGTAATCTTGCCCAGATAGAAAACTCTGTTTATCGCTTGGCGGACAGTATCAAAAAGACTCAAAAGCGTGCCAATGCCCTGAAAAATATTATGATTCCGAGATATGAAACGGAAATGAAAAATATACAAAACGCACTTGAAGAGAAGGAAAGAGAAGAGTTTTCAAGGCTTAAAGTGATAAAAGCACAGAAAGAAAAAACTACGAAAAGTTAGATTTTGATTACATTTGTGTGAAAGATTATAAATGATTATTAAAAAATGACTGTTTGCCTAAGTGAATTTGCATAAAAACCGTTTGTGTAATTTGTCAATAATTATAATAAAAATTTGCAAATTACTACTTGCCAAAAAGTTTATTTATGTTTATAATGGTATTACTTAAATAGTAGAATGTTATTAGATACATTCTACGGTTTACTTTGTAAAAGTTATAAAAATTCATAATAAATGGAGGTATTTAGGATGAAGAAAGTATTAGGATTGTTGCTTACAATTTCTATGTTAGCAACTATGCTTGTGGGTGTACCTTTTACAGCACAGGCAACAGGCGACGCTTTAAGCGTTACAATTGGCGATATTTCGGCGGTTGATAATGACACATACTATACAGTTAGCGTGCCTTACACTGTTGAAAATTGGGTTGATGGTACTGAAATCACAATTATTGCTTATGATGTTACAGACATTGCAAATCCCGAGAGCGTTACACTTGAACCGGGAATTTTGCTTGGTTACATAAACCAGGCACCGACAGATGGTGAAGCAGTATTTGAGTTCTTTGTTAACAAGGGTACTACAAATCCTTCAGTAGATACAGTTGCATCATTTGATGTAGGTTCTACAATGCTCATTAAGATGGGAGGTATCGGCGTAGATGTTCCTGCTGCAAAGACATATACATTTACAGCTCCGGAGCCAACAGCTGAACCGACCGCAGAGCCGACAGCTGAACCGACAGCAGAGCCGACAGCAGAGCCGACCGAAGGCCCGACAGAAGTTGGACTTACATTTGATGGCGAAGGTAAGGTTACTGTAAACACACCGGTAGCGATTGATAATGTATACTTTGGATATATGGGCGATACTGCTGATGAACCTGTAGTTACATCTTACAACGATTATCTTTCAAAGGTAGTTAAAAAGAGTATAGGTGGTAAGAAGGTAACAGACGGTACATACTACAAACTTATAAAGAAGGGCTGGTATACATTTGTACTTGTCTACAAAGAGAATGGTCAGAAGGTAGAGAAGATAGAAAGCTTCTATTGCCCGGTAGCAGCACCGCACCCGGTTTTTGTACAGGATATAGATAATCCTACAGAAATTACTCTTGAATGTCCGGATACAGAAGAGATGATAAAGGTATATTATGGTTTAACATCTACTACTGACAGACCTACAATTTCAACATATGCACAGTATCTGGAGTTAGTAACTGACCCGAGATCAAATTCAGCTCCGACAGACGGCTTGACCTTCTATATGAAGGCAGAAGGATATTATACTTTTGTAATTAAGTATAACAGTTCAAGAAGTGAGAAGCAGGAAACAATATTCTACACATTCTGCAGTAAGAAGGGAACAATACCTGTACTCGTACAGGATCCTATTGATATTTCGAAGATTACTCTTACATCAATAGACCCGCTTGTAATTATGTATTGGGGTTATATGGGCGCTGATAAGCCTGAGGTAAAGAACTTTAATGAGTTTAACGCAATTGTACAGAACAGGAAGAAGGTTTCAACGTTCACTGATGTAAACGAGTATACACTTCCAAGCACCAATGGTTGGTATACATTTGTTACCCAGTATAAAAGCTCACTTGTAAACAAGAATGCAAACAAGCTTTCAAGCTTCGAGATGAGAGATTTACCTGCAAAGCCGACAGTTTCGTCAGACGGTGCAGTTGTAACAGTCAACTCGGAAGAGAAGATCAACAGAGTAATGATAGCCTTCTCAGGCGAAAAAGAATCTTCGATTACAACATCAGCAGAGTACTCTGCTGCAAAGACAGCCGGTGAGATTTCAGAGATTACGAATGACAAGTCTGTAGTAAGCGGTGATACATTTAATCTTTCAAGCGGTGCAGGTTGGTATGTAGTTATGATTAACTATGACAACACCTTCACAGGTAAGCAGTCAATAAAGGTAGTAAATGTATACTACGAAGGCTAAAAAATAGCTTTAAAAGGGATTGCAGAAATGCAATCCCTTTTTTGCGCCCCAAAACTGTTTCGCAAATATTACTAATCTACAATTTGCCTGCATAAAATAAAGTATATTATAAAATTTATTGACGAATGGGCAGTTATTATAGTATAATTAGTATTTGTGAATAGCAGTTGGTTTGGAGGGATAGTATGAAAAAAACATTTTTTGGCGGTGTTCACCCAAGCACATGTAAAACTACAACTTGTCATAAAAGTATTGTAGAGCTTACACCACCCAAGGAGCTTATATATCCTATGCAGCAGCATATAGGTGCACCTTGTAATCCTTGTGTAGCGGTAGGTGATGAAGTCCGTATGGGACAGATGATAGGTGAGGCGAACGGAAATATGTCTGCGTCTGTTCATTCATCGGTTTCCGGTACGGTTAAGGCAATCGAAAAGAGAATGCACCCTAACGGCCTTATGATACAATCGGTTATAATTGAGAACGATGGCCTTGATACACCTGTAAAAGCCGAAGAAAATTGTGATTATAAGAAATTATCTGCCGACGAAATCCGTCAAAGGATAAAAGATGCAGGCGTTGTAGGTATGGGCGGTGCAACCTTTCCTACACATGTTAAGCTTTCACCGCCACCTGATGCTAAGATTGATTATGTAATTATAAACGGTGCGGAATGTGAGCCGTATCTTACATCTGACCATCGTGTAATGCTTGAAAATTCCGATGAAGTTATCGGCGGTCTTAAAATATTGATGCACCTCTTTAATCTTAAAGACGGTTATGTTGGTATAGAGGATAATAAGCCTGATGCAATTTCAACTATGAAAGAGGCGGCGGCAAAAGAAAAAGAGGTAAATATCCATATTGTGCCTCTTAAAACAAAGTATCCGCAAGGCGGAGAGAAGCAACTCATTAAAGCAATTACGGGCAGAAAGGTCGGCCCCGGTCAGCTCCCGTTTCAGGTAGGTTGTATCGTGAATAATGTTGATACCTGTACCGCAGTTTACAGGGCAGTTGTAAAGGGACTTCCTTTGATGCACAGGATTGTTACCGTTGCAGGCGACTGCGTTTCAAATCCTGAAAATCTGCGTGTGCGTATCGGTACACCGTTTTCGGCGTTGTTTGAACATGCAGGCGATTTTAAGGAAGAGCCGCATAAGTTTATTATGGGCGGACCTATGATGGGACTTTCGCTCCCGAATACAGATGTTCCTGTAATTAAGGGCTCGTCCGGTGCGCTTGCTTTTGGGGAAGAGAATTCATACGCATTAGAGGAAACCGCTTGCGTAAGATGCGGAAAGTGTGTTTATGTTTGTCCTATGCGTCTTTTGCCAAATCTTCTTGATGCAAATGCAAGACTTAATAATTTAGATGAGCTTAAAAAGCTCAATATAAGCGATTGTATAGAATGCGGAAGTTGTGCGTATGTTTGTCCGTCTAAGAGAAGACAGGTACAACAGATAAAGGTTGCTAAGGCAAAAATCCGCAAGTCGGCTCAGAAATAAGGGGGGGAGTACATATGGAAAAGGAACTTATGGTTGTATCACACAGTCCCCATGTTCAAAGCAAGGATAATGTTCAGCGCATAATGCTTGATGTGATAATTGCACTTATGCCTGCATTGATAGCCGGTGTATATTTTCAGGGCTTTCGTGCAGGAGTTATAACACTTCTTGCAGTTATCTCGTGTGTCTTTTTTGAATGGTTGTGGGAAAAGCTTTTAAAGAAAAAGAGTACAATATCTGACCTTAGTGCAGTTGTTACAGGTATGCTTTTGGCGTTTAATCTGCCGGTCACAATCCCTCTTTGGATGGTGGTTATCGGCTCATTCTTTGCCATTATCATCGTTAAGCAATTCTTTGGCGGCATAGGTCACAACTTTATGAATCCTGCCCTCGCAGGCAGAGCGTTTCTTCTTGCATCATGGGCGCTTGCTATGACGACTTGGGTAGCGCCCGGAACGTATGTCCCGGTATTTGGCGGAGCAGATGTTATAACTCAGGCAACACCCCTTGCCGCATATTCAGCCGGTGCAGAAAATCTGCCATCGTATATGGATTTATTCTTGGGCAGAATCGGCGGTTGTATCGGCGAAACCTCAACACTTGCAATTTTAATCGGCGGAGTTTATCTTCTCCTTCGCAGAGTTATCCGCCTTCGTGTGCCTGTTATCTATATTGCGACGGTTGCACTCGGAAGTTGGATTTTTGCAGGTAATGACGGATTATTCACCGGCGATTGGTTATATCAGATTATGGCAGGCGGCTTGATGCTTGGTGCATTCTTTATGGCAACCGATTATACAACAACTCCGTATACACCGAAAGGACAGTGCTTATTCGGTTTAGGCTGCGGAATTCTTACAGTGCTTATTCGTATTTGGGGCGGTTATCCCGAGGGCGTTTCGTATTCTATATTACTTATGAATATTGCGACACCTCTCATTGAAAAGGTTACTCGTCCGAAGCGTTTCGGTGCAAGAAAGGAGGCGGCATAATGAAGCAGACAGTTGAACTTACGGTTAAGCTTTTTATTATTACCGCCATTGTTGCCGCACTTTTAAGCAGTGTGAATATGGTGACCGCACCTATTATAGAAAGTAACGCCGAGGCACAGTTTAAGCTTAATATGAACGAGGTTTTTGAAACTGCAACAGATTTTTCGCAAGCGAAAGCCGATTTTGATTTGTCGGAAAGCGGAGTCAGTGTTGAGTCGGTTTACGAAGCCAAAAAGGACGGCAAGATTTGCGGCTATGTTGCAAGTGCAGTTTGTTCCGAGGGCTATGGCGGCGATGTAGCCGTGATGGTAGGTATAAACAAAGATTTAAGTATAAATCGTGTAAAAATCACACAGTCCGGCGAAACCCCGGGACTTGGCGGAAAGGCATCAGGTGATGACTTTTTAAATCAATACAAGGGTCAGGAGCTTAAAATCGAAGTTGACAAAAACGGCTCTGCCGCAGATGCGAAGTCAAAAATTTCCGCTATATCCGGTGCGACAATTACATCAAAGGCAGTAACAAAAGCAGTAAACGCTTCGTTAGAGGCGGCGGCACAACTGAAGGGAGGGGACAAATAAATGAAACAGAATTCATTTTTTAAGACTTTGGTAAACGGTCTTATAAAGGAAAATCCTACATTTGTACTCTTTCTTGGAATGTGTCCTACCCTGGCGGTTACCACAGGAGTTATAAACGCAATCGGTATGGGACTTTCCACAATGGCGGTGCTTGTATGCTCTAATCTTGTTATTTCGCTTTTGCGTAAATTTATTCCTGATAAAATCCGTATTGCGGCTTATGTAGTAATCATTGCCGGCTTTGTAACAATAGTGGAAATGGTGATGAAAGCGTATACTCCTGCACTTTCAAACTCACTCGGAATTTATATTCCGCTTATAGTTGTAAACTGTATTATTTTGGGCAGAGCGGAGGCATTTGCAAACAGTCACGGACCTTTGGTATCAATCGCAGACGGTATCGGTATGGGACTTGGATTTACCTGCTCCCTTACTCTTATCGGCTCGGTCAGAGAAATCTTAGGTGCCGGCACCTTTGCAGGTATATCCGTTTTCGGAAGTGCTTTTAAGCCTGCATCAATTATGATTTTGCCCCCGGGCGCATTTTTAACACTTGGTTGTTTGCTTGCAATTATAAATATTATTGCAAAGCGCAGAAAGGCAAAGGAGGGCGAAAGGCATGATTCGTGATATTTTATTGATAGCGGTTGGTGCAATACTTATAAATAACTTTGTATTGGTACAGTTTTTGGGTATATGTCCGTTCTTGGGCGTATCAAAAAGCGTCAGTACCGCATTGGGTATGGGCTTCGCGGTTATCTTTGTTATGGCGTGTGCATCTGCCATTACCTGGTGCGTACAGTATTATCTTCTTGTACCGCTTAATATTGAGTATATGCAGACCATAGCCTTTATCTTGGTTATTGCGGTTTTGGTGCAATTTGTAGAGATGTTCCTCCAAAAGTCGATTCCTGCCCTTTACAGTTCGCTTGGTGTATATTTGCCGCTCATTACTACAAACTGTGCAGTGCTTGGTGTAGCTATTCAGAACATAACAAAGTTCGGCGGTGCAGAGCTTAGCTTTGTCAAGTCTTTGACCTACGGAACATCTGCGGCGATTGGATTTTTGGTTGCCATAGTTCTTTTTGCAGGTGTAAGAGAACGCCTTGAAACCTCGGATACCCCTGACTTTTTAAAAGGTATGCCGATTACATTGATTACTGCGGCACTTTTGTCTATTGCGTTTTTAGGATTTAGCGGATTGTCGTTTTAAGGAGTGAGATTATGAATCAGATATTAGTTCCTGTTGCCATTATTGGCGGTATGGGTTTGCTTTTTGGCATTTTGCTTGGTATTGCAGCAAAGGCTTTTGCAGTAAAAACTGATGAGAGAGTGCCAAAGATTTTAGATGCTCTTCCCGGTGCTAACTGCGGCGGATGCGGCTTTGCAGGTTGCAACGCTTATGCAAATGCCTTGGTTGAAGGTGGCGTAAAGCCGAATATGTGCCCCGTAGGTGGTGCGGCAGTGGCAGAAAAAATTGCCGAGATAATGGGAATGACTACGGAAGATAAAGAAAAGACGGTTGCCCGTGTTATGTGTGCCGGCACACCTGATATTGCACGCCGGAAGTATTACTTTGACGGGCCGCGTGATTGTCACAGCGCATCGCTTCTCGGCGGAGGCGAAAAGATGTGTCCGTATGGCTGCTTGGGATTTGGCTCTTGCGTGGCTGTGTGTAAGTTTGATGCAATACATATTGTAGACGGTGTGGCTGTTGTAGATGTTGATAAGTGTGTAGCTTGCGGCGCTTGCGTAGCCGAATGTCCAAAGGGCATTATAAAAATATTGCCGGCATCATCAAAATACAGTGTCACTTGTATGTCTGTGGAAAAGGGAAAGACTACTCGCGCAGACTGTCAGGTGGGTTGTATAGGATGCGGAATTTGTGCAAAGAATTGCCCGAAGGAAGCTATTGAGGTTAAAGATAACCTTGCGGTAATTGACCCATCAAAGTGCGTAAGCTGTGGAATTTGTGCATCAAAGTGTCCGCAACACGCAATAAATATGATGGTGTAAAAGTTAATAACAAAAAAGAGCTCGATTAAAATCGGACTCTTTTTTTTGTTATTTAAAATTTGCGTTGTAGGGCAGCAAAATCGTTGAGTACTCGGGCGACCACTAAGATGCCCCCCTACCAACATAGGGATTAGAAGCAGAAAGAATTTGTTTTCCGTAATTTTCATACTCTTTATGCGGTCAGTGCGTTTTTTTATAGCCTACCCTTATGGCACGTTTTGTCACTTTCTTAATGCTATCTTTGTATCATCGGACCGATAAAAATATTTAAAGGAGGATTTTATGAAAGTATTTATTGATGCAGGTCATAATTACAGCGGCAGTGATAC
>JAZLIC010000146.1:0-24313 GCA_045617225.1 Clostridia bacterium | reverse complement strand
TCCATCCAATCTTGGGAGTTTTCGTTGTGGTAATTTCATATTTTTTCCTTTTGGAACGGTCAATTTCGGAACGGTCAAGACCGTTCCCTACGGTGTGTTTTTTCCGTTTTTTCATTTTCCGCATTTATCATTTATATGGGTAGGGAATGGTCTTGACCATTCCGTTGACTATTCCGTTGACCGTTCCGTTGACCGTTCCCTACGGGTTTCCGGCGGTGGGTTGCCAACGCCGCTAAAAAATCCAATAATATATTTTGATTATATCACTTTAAGAAAAAATTTACAATATGCAAAATACAGCAATAAAAAAATTTTCACAACCGAAGACGGCACGCAAAAACGGGCGGCCACATAGGGACCGCCCGTTTAAAACAGCTCGTTTTTGAAGGGAATAGGTAAAAATGTTCAGAATGGGCAAACCTAACCCGAAGGCGTACATAGGGTACGCCGAGAGGTGTAGTTTGTTCATAGCTAAAAGACACTTCTGTCTTTTAGCGGTCTGAGCTTTTTATCATTCCCGCCCATATACTTATCCTATCAACCGGCTATACAGTTCCCTGTAAATTTTTGCGGAGGTATCCCAAGAGAAGTCCTCTTTAAGCGCCTTCTTTATAAGCGGATTCCATACCGTCTTATCCGCAAAGAATTTGAGGGCAAGGCGCAGAGTATGCACCATATCGCTTGCATTGTACGGTGCAAAGCTAAATCCGTTACCTTCGCCGGTGAACTCGTTATACGGATGAATTGTGTCTTTAAGACCGCCTGTTTCACGCACAAGCGGAATAGTTCCGTATGCCAGGGATATAATCTGACTCAGTCCGCAAGGCTCAAACAATGACGGCATCAGGAATATATCGGCAGAAGCGTAAATTTTATGCGCCATCTCGTTACTGAACATAATATTTGCCGACATCTTATCCGGATGATACCACGCCGTATTTCGGAACAAATCCTCGTACTTGCTCTCGCCCGTACCGAGGACAACAATCTGTATATCCATTTCCATAAGCTCGCCCATTGCCGCTGCAATGAGGTCAAAGCCTTTCTGGTCAACAAGTCGTGATATAATGCCTATCATTGCCTTTTCTCTGTCCACGGGAAGTCCGAGTTGCTCTTGAAGTTTTGCCTTGTTCTCCTTCTTTTTGGAGATAATGTTCCTTGCGTCATAGTTATCATATATATACGGGTCATTTTTCGGATTATACTCCCCATAGTCAATACCGTTTAAGATACCAAAGAGCTGACCGCTCCTTGCCGAGAGAAGTCCGTCCAGATTCTCGCCGCCGAGAGGTGTCTTTATCTCCTCCGCATAAGTCGGACTGACCGTTGTCACATAATCGGAATATACAATTCCGCCCTTTAAAAGGTTTGCACAACCGTGGAACTCTAACTTGTCATTTGTAAAGAACCCTCTGTCCAATGAGAAGAAGTCCGCCACAACATCCATAGAATAAATGCCCTGATAACGCAGGTTATGGATAGTGAAGATTGTCTTTATCCCCTGATAGAACTCATCATTATGATAGTAGGCGTTCAGTACAACGGGCACCATACCTGTCTGCCAATCGTGACAGTGGATAATGTCCGGCTTAAAATCAAGGTTTTTAAGGATTTCAAGTGCCGCCTTGTCAAAGAAGGCGAAACGTTCCAAATCATTCCATTTATACAGATACGGGTCGCCGAAATAGTACTCGTTATCTATAAAGTAATAGGTAACGCCGTCTTTCACCAATGAGAAAACGCCGCAATACTTCTTACGCCAACCCAAAGGGATATAAATATAAAACTCAAACTTCATCTGCTCGCAAAACTTTTGCGGTATGCAGCCGTACTTCGGCATAACCACACGCACATCATCGCCTGCCTTTGCAAGGGCGGGCGGAAGTGAGCCCAAAACATCACCAAGACCGCCTGTTTTTGCAAAAGGCGAAACCTCTGATGATACCATTAAAATCTTACTCATAAAATCTCCTCCTCTGTCACAACCACAAGCAGTAATTATACAACCTTATTTTTACTGATTACCATAGGATATGTGTCCTGACCGACAAGCTTTCTGCCGCTGCGGAGAACAACATTCTTGTCAAAGACAACATTTTCAAGCAAGCAATTCTCCATTACCTGCGAATTCTGCATCAATATGCAATTTTCTATCTTTGCTCCCTTGCCCACACGCACGCCGCGGAAAAGGATAGAGTTTTTAACATCTCCCTCGATAACGCAACCGTCGGCAATAAACGAGTTTACAACCGTGTTATCCTTTCCGTATTTTGTAGGAACCATATCCTTAATCTTTGTGTAGACAGGACGGTCATTCTCCAAGCCGAAAAGCTCATTTCTGACGTCCTTATCCAAAAGCTCTAAATTAAATGAGAAGTACGACTGTATACTCTCTATCTTCTTTCGGTAGCCCGTAAACTCATAAGCGCAAACTTTAAGGCTGTTAAGGTTTGGCAAGAATACCTCCTTCGGCAAGGAATGTTTACCGTGTGCCGCCGCATCTGAAATCAAGTCAAGCAACATTTCTCTGCTCATTATAAATGCGTGCATATAAACATTATCCGATGTCTGCTTTATGGGATAAACCTGCAAATCGGTAACTATGCCGTCTTCATCAACCTGCATAAAGATATTACGCTTTAAGTCATTTTTGGGGACAGCAGCATTCTTATAATAGAACAAAGTAATGTCCGCCGCTTCTTCTATATGCTTTGCAAGAGCATCTTCAAAGTTCATATTACAGATAATATTACAATCTGTTACCAAAACGTACTCCTGACGGCTCTTTTCCAGGAAGTGCGTAACACCGCGGATAACGTCAACACCGCCCATAGTCTCTGCCGTACCTTCGCCAAAGTCCTGCGGCGGAAGGATATAAAGACCGTTTTCCTTTCTATCGAGGTCCCAATCCTTACCTGTACCTAAATGGTCAGTCAGGGAACGGTAGTTAGGCGGAGTGGTTATACCCACCTTTACTATGTGAGAGTTTACCATATTTGAAAGCATAAAATCAATTATACGATATCTGCCGCCTACCGGAACTGCCGCAAGAGAACGCTTACTTGTAAGCTCACCCATACTCGCTTCCGGATTTGACGCAAAAATCAAACCAAGCATATCATTCTTCATTTTACTTACCGCCTTTCTTAACTTCCGGGATACACTCTGTCACCATTGAGCAGACTGCCACCTTTACGCCGTCACCAACGCAAAGCTCTGAACCTATCAAGGTGATATTATCCGTACAAATCTTCTCATTTATATAAGCCTTGTTTGCATCATCACTGTCGTCACCTATATATGCACCTTCACCTATACAAGTATTTGTACCGATAATAGATTTTGCAACCTTTGCATCTTTCTTGATATGCGCCCCGGGGAAGATTACGGAATCGGTAATCTCCGCTCCTTCTTCGATTACAACCCCTTCAAAAATGATAGAGCGTTCTACTCTGCCTTCAATCTCACAACCCTCGGTAATATAGCTGTTTTTAAGGACAGCGTCAGCCGATACGTACTGTGGCGGCTTGTTCGGATTCTTACCGTAAATTCGCCAATCCGGGTCATCAATCTGACAAGCGGGAACATCATCCAGAAGCTCCATATTCGCTTCCCAAAGGCTCTGAATGGTACCAACATCTTTCCAATATCCGTCAAAACGATGAGCAACCAGCTTCAATCCGTCATTCATCATTGCCGGAATAACGTTCTTTCCGAAGTCGTTATCGGAGTTGGGGTCATTCTCGTCCTCGGTCAGGTACTTTTTAAGAACGTCCCAACTGAAAACATATACACCCATAGATGCAAGGTTGCTCTTTGGCTCCTTCGGCTTTTCTTCAAACTCGATAATATTCATTTCCTCGTCGGTGTTCATTATACCAAATCGTGACGCCTCGTCCCACGGAACGCCGATAACTGCAATAGTCGCATCTGCGTTTGCCTTTTTATGCTGCTTTAACATCTTGTTGTAGTCCATCTTATAAATATGGTCGCCGGACAACACCAGCACATACTTGGGGTTAAATTGCTCAATAAACCCAAGGTTTTGATAAATTGCATTCGCAGTACCCTTGTACCATTCGCCCTTCTCCGCAGAGGTATACGGAGGCAGGACATAGACACCGCCGCCGCTTCGGTCTAAATCCCACGGCTGACCGCTTCCTATATAAGTATTAAGTTCAAGCGGCTGATATTGGGTAAGCACGCCGACCGTATCAATTCCCGAATGGGTACAGTTACTCAGCGGAAAATCAATTATTCGATACTTGCCCCCAAACGGTACTGCCGGTTTTGCTACATTTTTGGTAAGAATTCCGAGTCGGCTTCCCTGACCGCCTGCCAAAATCATAGCTACACATTCTTTTGATTTCATATGAACATCCCTTTCTTAAACTGATCTATGCTTCATATACACCGCCGTAAGCGGAGGCAATGTAACCTCTATGGAATACGGAAAACCGCCATACGGTTTCTTTTTGGCAATACATTTTCTGCTTCCCTTTCCGTCACCGCCAAATCCGACTGCATTAGTGCTCATTATAACTTCATACTGTCCCGGCTCCGGCACGCCCAGAATATATTTTTGGCGTTCCACCGGTGTGAAGTTAATTATTACCGCAATTTTATTTTCTCTGTCCCTGCTTTGACGCATAAAGGACAGTACGCTGTTATCCGCATCAGATGCGTTAAGCCACATAAAGCCGTGCCACTTGTCCCCCTGCTCTCTCTCTATCTCATAAAGAGAAGGGTTCTCCTTATATATACGCCCAAGAGTTGCGGTATAGTCCGCCATCTTCCTGTGAAGCTCATAATCAAAAAGTAACCAATCAAGCTGCTCGTCATACTTCCATTCCACAAACTGCGCAAACTCGCCGCCCATAAACAAAAGCTTTTTGCCCGGATGTGCATACATAAAGGCATATAGCAACCGAAGCTGTGCAAACTTCTCCTCATATGTGCCCCACATCTTATCAATAAGTGACCGCTTTCCGTGGACAACCTCATCATGAGAGAGTGCTAAGATATAATTCTCCGCAAAAGCGTACATCATAGGGAAGGTAAGCTTGTTGTGGTTTCCCTTCCTGAACAATGGGTCGCATTGCATATAGTCCAAAACATCGTGCATCCAACCCATATTCCATTTATAGTTAAAGCCAAGTCCGCCCTCATGTGCAGGAGCGGTAACACCGCCGAAGGCGGTAGACTCCTCCGCTATCATAAGCACATTCGGAAATCTCTCAAAGACCGCTATGTTAAGCTCCCTTAAAAAGTCAATCGCCTCTAAATTCTCCTTGCCGCCGTACTTGTTAGGTATCCACTCGCCGTCTTTGCGATTGTAGTCTAAGTAAAGCATACTTGAAACCGCATCAACCCTGAGTCCGTCCATATGATATTCGCCAAGCCAGAACAGAGCGTTTGAAATAAGGAAGGAGTGTATCTCCGTCTTTGTCCAGTCAAAGACCAAAGTCCCCCATTCAAAATGCTCTCCCCGTCTGCTGTCCGGATGCTCAAAAAGGCAGGTTCCGTCAAAACGGGCAAGGGCGTATGCGTCCTTGGGAAAGTGAGCAGGAACCCAATCCATCAATACGCCGATTCCGTTTTGATGACAACAATCTATAAAGTATTTAAGGTCGGCAGGGGAACCGAACCTGCTGTTCGCACTGTAATAGCCCGTAATCTGATAACCCCAGCTTCCGTCAAAGGGGAACTCGGCAATAGGCATCAGCTCTATATGTGTATAACCCATCTTCTTTACATACGGCACAAGCTCCTTTGCAAGCTCCCGATAGGTTAAAAAGCTTCCGTCGTCATGAGTTTTCCAGGACGCAACGTGCATCTCGTAAATATTTATCGGCTTATCATAGGGTGCGGTTGCCGCCCTCTTTTCAAGCCACTTTTCGTCCTTCCATTTATATGTCAGGTCTGCCGTAATTGACGCATTCTGCGGTCTGACCTCCGAATAAAAGGCAAAGGGGTCGATTTTAAGCATTATTTCGCCCTTTAATGTTTCAATGCTGAACTTATAGCACTGTCCCTCGGTCACGCCCTCAATAAATATCTCCCAAATCCCCGTGGAAGAATGTTTATACATAGCGCCCTCGCCTCTGTCCCAACCGTTTTGGTCGCAAACAACCGATACGCTCTTTGCATTAGGTGCCCAAACACCAAAGCGATAGCCGCTTTTCCCTTCGGGAGATATGTCCTTGTGCGCACCCAAAATCCGATAACTCTCGTAATTTTTACCTTGATTAAAGAGGTACATTGCGTTTTCGTCTATATAGGAATTTTGCTTTAAATCTTCTGTAATTTTTTTACGCACTTTAAAAATCCTCCTGTTAATATAATTGCAAAAAGTAATCATATATTAAAATTCCACAATTCTATTATAGCACCTTCTAACATTTTTGTCTATTTTTTCTTTATTAAATCCTGCACAAAGTACACGCCCTTTTTTTGTGAATAATGCGTGAAATCAAGGGTTACTATGATAATATATACAGTTTTTCAGAATTTAACACAGGATATAACGACATAGAAATCGTGAATTTGACATTAGATAAAACTTATGATAAAATTTTTTATCATGGGAGGGTTAAAGATGGTTTTTTCAAGTCTTTTGTTTTTGTGCTTATTTTTAATTACCACCTTTGCTTTTTACTTTGCATCTAAAAACTTAACTTGGCGAAACATCGTTTTGGTCATTGCTTCGCTTATATTCTATGCATGGGGAGAACCGGTCTGGGTGCTTGCCCTCTTATTTAGTTCCGCAATTGACTATGTAAACGGTTATATTATCCATCTATACCGTGGCAGATGGCAGGCAAAAGCCGCTCTTTTGTCCTCTATTATACTTAATTTGGGACTTCTTTGTACTTTTAAATATTCCGGCTTTATCGTAGAAAATATCAATGCTTTATTTAACTTAAATATTCCGTTCAGGGGATTTTCGCTCCCTCTCGGAATTTCTTTTTACACCTTCCAAACCTTGTCCTATACAATAGATATGTACCGTGACGAAGTAAAGGTGCAAAAAAATCCTCTTGATTTCTTATGCTATGTTTCAATGTTCCCACAGTTGGTTGCAGGGCCCATTGTCCGCTATATTGATATTGAAAAACAGCTGCACGACAGAGAGGTTACTTTTAAAAAGTTTGAATATGGTATCCTTCGTTTTTCACAAGGTATGCTTAAAAAGGTTTTACTTGCCAACGGCACGGGTGCAATCGCTACCGCCCTTTTGGACGGAAACCTTTTATCCTCGTCCGCCCTTTCGGCGTGGGTTGGAATTTTGGCATATACTTTCCAAATATACTTTGACTTTTCGGGATATTCCGATATGGCTATCGGTCTTGGAAGAATGTTCGGCTTTGACTTCCTTGAAAACTTCAACTACCCTTATACTTCAAAAAGCGTTACCGAATTCTGGCGTAGGTGGCATATGTCACTCAGCAGTTTTTTCCGTGATTATGTTTATATTCCCCTCGGCGGCAACAGAAAACACCAAATTTTAAATATTTTAATCGTATGGATGCTGACAGGTCTTTGGCACGGCGCAAGCTGGAACTTTATCCTTTGGGGACTTTACTACGGAATTTTATTGATTATTGAAAAAAAGGCATTTGGCGGAAAGCTTTTGCATCTTCCGAATGTACTCGGATATATCTATAACTTTGTTATAGTTGTTTTAGGTTGGTCATTATTCTACTTTACCGATTTTGAAAATCTTAAAAATTGGTTTATATGCGCCTTCGGCGGTACGGGAAAGATTATAGATTTTACCGCTGTTTCAACTATTCTCAACAATATATGGCTTTTGGTAATTTGTGCGATTGCGTCTACACCATTTTTTAAGAATTCATTTAAAAAGCTTTACAATACAGATGTTTTAGGGTCGTTTATAACACCTGTTTTTGTTGTATTTTCCATTTCGCTTTGCTTTGTTTTACTTGTAGGACAATCATTTAATCCGTTTTTGTATTTTAGATTTTAAGGAGGTTAAGCTATGCGCTCAAAAGTTACCGTAATATCTTTTATATTACTTCTTTTTATTTTCTTTTCGTTAATAGTTTTTCTTCCTAAGGATGAAAAAGCATCTGTTCTTGAAAACAGAGCTTTAAGAGAGATGCCGACTTTATCAAGAGAAAATATATTTTCCGGTATATTCAGCAGTGAATTTGAAGATTATTTATCGGATAATGTGGCATTCAGGAGTATTTTTACCGACTTATCTTCAAAATATGATACATTTAAAGGTATTGAAAGATATGGAAAAATAGTTCAAACATCAGGTGATTTAGGGGTTGGCGAAACTACCAAAGGTCAGCTTTTGGTTATAGACAGCTCTGTAATGGAAATTTATAATAAAGATGAAAAAGCAAGAGAAAATTATATATCAATGCTCGATTTTTATGCAAAAAACTTGCCGGAGAATACAAACTTATACAGTATGCTTATTCCGACACGCATTGCTTTTAATAAATATAATGTCGGTGATGATGAGATTGAAAGTATAAATTATATCTATAAAAATTCGGATAAAAGAATAAAAAATATAAATCTTGTTGACACTTTAAATAAGCATTATAAAAATAATGAATATATATTTTTTAATACCGACCATCATTGGACGGCACTCGGTGCATTTTACGCATATAACAAAATTGCAGATGATATAAGCCTTCCTGAATTAAATATAGAAGATTTTTGGGTAGGAAAGCAAAGTAATTTTTTGGGACATCTTTATGCACAGGCAAAAACTCCGTCACTTAAAAATGCTTCCGATAATATATTTTATTATATAAATGACATAAATAATATTGAAATGAAGCCTGTAACATACAGTTATAAAGGAAAAATGGGTGAACGTTTTGAGTATGACGGAAAAATTTTCTGTCCGGAAAAAGGACCTTCATATGAATTATTTTTAGCAGGCGACCATCCTTTTATTGAAATAAATTCAGCTTGTGAAAATAAGAGAACTTTATTACTTATAAAAGATTCTTATTCAAATGCACTTATTCCTTGGCTTGTTTGCGGATATAATCAGGTTTTGGTTGTTGATGCAAGAACATTTGACAGAAAAATAGAAGATATTTTAAAAGAATATAAAGTAGATGATATAATAATTGAAAATTATATTATGGCTACAAATTTTAATGATTTTACAAATCTTTTAAAAGAAATATATAAATAGTTTTCCACAGAATTATTAAAAAGTTAATAACTTTTCTGTTAATAAATAAAAATATCTTTTAAAAATTATTTTTCTTGTTGAAACTCTTAATAACTTTTAATAACTTTTTATAGGTTATTAAATTCAATAAATATAATATTTAAAAGGCTTTTAAGAGTTTTTAGAGTTATCAACACCTTCTACTACTACTGCTACTACTATAATTATATATATTATATATATAGTAATATAAAAAAAGTGACTGTAAAAAATTTTTTTTTAAACAGTCATTTTTTTTGAAGAAATTTTTAGAAGGGGATAGATAAAAAATGTTCAGACTTTTAGCGTTCCGGACTTTTTTAACATCACCTATTTTAATTTTGTGATTTCGTCCATTAAATCATTATAACCTTTTTTAAAGCAATTTACATCGGTAAAGCTCCAAAGTACATTTGCACCCATTTTTCGATATTTTTCTGCTCTTTCGGGAGAGTCACAATAAATACCGCAGGATTTATTATATTTTTTACAAATGTCAAAGATTTTTTGTACATATTCCTTATGTTCGCTGTCTTCCAAATCAAGAGGCTTTCCAATCATTATTGAAAGGTCACAAGGACCTATTATAATAGCACTTATGTACTCTCCGTACTTTTCAAGCATTTCAGGCAGAACTTCTATACCTTCTTTTGACTCTATCTGCGGAAGAAGAAATCTTGTCTTCTTATAATCTTCAAATTTTTCTCCTTTTCTCAGCATAAAGTGTCCTGCATATCCCTTTTTACCTTCCGGATAGAATAAAAGAGCATTTAAAGCAACTTCAATTTGTTCTAACTTTTCTACTCTCGGAAGCATAATTCCGTCGGTACCCATATCAAGCGCTCTTGAAATAAAGTGATAACGAATTTGCGGAACACGCACAAAGCTCGGAAGTCCCATAAGTCTGCATATCTGCATATGATGTGCAATGTTAAGAGTATCAAAATAGCCATGCTCTGCATCAAATAGTATAAAATCCAAATCATCTCTGTTAATAATATCAAGAACAAGAGGGTCGTTAAAGCACATTGATATTGTGCCTACTATCTTTTCTTTATTATCAAATTTTTCTTTAAGTTTTAAATATTTATCCATAATATCACCCCACTAAAAATACTACTCCTTACATTTTCTTTTGTCAACAATATATTGTTTTTTTAATTTAATTGTTATATAATACCATATAAGAGGTGATTTAAGTGAATTTTTTGATATTTCTTGAAGGCATAAGAAATCCTTTTTTAAATAAAACAATGGAAGTAATTACATTTTTGGGATATGAAGGTTTTTCAATAGTTCTTGCATTTTTTATACATTGGTGCGTTGATAAAAAAAGAGGATATTTTCTTTTAAATGTTGGCTTTTTCGGACTTGTTATAAATCAATTTTTAAAATTTATTTTCAGAATTCCGCGTCCGTGGATTTTAAATAAAAATTTTACTATTGTAGAGTCTGCCCGTGATGAAGCAATAGGATATTCCTTTCCGTCCGGACATACGCAGAATATTACCGGCTCAATGGGTACGGTCATAGCTACCACAAAAAGAAATTGGGTTAGGATTTTAGGCGTAATTTCAATAATTCTTGTTGCGTTTTCAAGAATGTATTTAGGGGTACATACTCCGAAAGATGTTATTACATCGCTTGTAATCGGTATTCTTTTGGTTATTATTTTTTATCCGTTTTTTAAAAATGATAATATTTATGAAAAAGCTATGCCTTATATCTGTGTTTTAGGTATTTTATTAAGTGTATCATATATAATTTTCTTAAAAATATACCCGTTTCCTGCCGATATTGATATTTCAAATCTTACATCGGGAGTAGAAATAGGCTACAAAATTTTAGGTGCGTCACTTGCAATAGCTCTCGGTTACTTTTTAGATACAAAATATATAAAATTTAAGAATGAAGCAGCACCGCTCGGACAGGTTTTAAAGCTTTTTATCGGAATGTTTTTAACACTCGGATTAAAGGCATTTCTTAAAGCAACTGTTTTAAAACTCGGTGTTTTCGGTGAGGGTCTTGAATATTTTTTAACCGTCCTGTTTGCGACCGCAATATGGCCTCTTACATTTAAGTTTTTTTCAAAAATAGGGGGCAAAAAGAATGCTTAAACAATATGTTTCGGTTGATGCAACCGTTTTAGATGCTTATGCACATCTTATATATAACATAACATTCTATGCGGACGGAACGGAGGAGAGGACACATTTTTCGTTTAAGCTTCCACACGGTGCGGTAATATCACATCTTCAACTTATTGAAAACGACCGTACACAGGTATCTCATATTGCGCCAATGACGCCGCAAAAAGAACTTTCGCCTGTGGGAATAGTGCGTAAAGATGATGACGAATATATGCTGACTACCGATATTATGCCTAACAAAGGAACTGTAAACGCAATTATTGTTGCATACGCACCTATGACTTTATTAAAACACGGTGCAAGACTTGTTATTCCAAACCCATACTCACAGGCAGAAATAAATATAAAGGTTTTGGAGGAAACGGACAGAAAATCAACGGTTTCATCGCCTACTCATTCTGTCGAAAAGAGCGGCGAAAATTCAAAAATCATATCCGACGCCTATTCAAGAGATATTTTAATAGATATTTTATACGGAGAAGAAAGAAGAAACTTCGGTTATATTACCCATACCAAAGATGATGAAAATATCGGATATTTCCGCTTAAAACTCCCTGAAAGGAAAGAAGATAAAATAGGTGTCTTGTTTATCCTTGATACTTCCTTTGAAATGCCCGAATACCGCCTTGAAAAAGCAAAAGAAGGTATTTTGGCAACTCTGCAAGGTTTTTTACCTGACAGGCTTTTTAATGTGGCGTTGGTCAGCGGTGATACTGAATATTTTTCCGATAATATGACAGAGTGTACTGACGAAAATATTTGTGCTTTAAAAGATTGGCTCTCTGATGTTTCACTAAGATATGGGGCTTCAAGTCAGGGCTTTAAAGACATAAAAGAGAAATTTAAAGAAGGAGATGTTATACCTGTATTTATAACATCTCCCGAAATTACTTCGTGGGCGCCCATTATCCGCTATAACAAAGATTTAGGCGGCTCAGGTATGGGAATTTTGACACTTAGTGATATTTCACCCCATAAATCAATAACCGCCGCTGCGGACTTTTTGGGCGGCTATACAAGACACATCTATATGGGCAAAAATTTTACCTCTGCCTTTAATTGTGCAATAGATGACATAGTGTGTGCGTCAACATTAAAATATCGTCTGATGCCTGATTTTGACGGCGAGGCGTATATTTGTAATGAGGGTATCTTCGGTGGTGACTATCTGAGCTTTTTGGTTAAGTTCCACGGTAAGGTACATACAGATTTTATAATTGAAGGGCAAGGGGAAAGAGTAAGAATAGATGCAGAAAATATTATATCGGCATCGGATTATGATTTTATAAAGCTTTTATATGGCGAAGCAAGTATAAAAAAGTTGCGTTCTATGCTATATAAGACTACTCCGTCTTCTTATAAGCGTATATTAAGTCAGATACAATATGACGCTTTAAAATACGGCGTTTTGACAGAAGAAACAGCCCTGAAAATAAAGGAGAACGACGGAAGCGGAAAGGATAATTATATTCAGATTGAAAACCGTCCTTTAAATGGCGACTTTACGGAAATTAAATCACATTTTTCTGAGCCGAAAAAGGACGAAAAGGTTATATTTTCGCTTTATACCGCCGTTTCGTTTCTTCTCGAAAATGTGCGTTCAAGCGGAGCGATAACCAACTCTCAAAAGTTGTCGGTTGTGCTTGTTCAGACCGCATACGCATTATCTGCACTCTCTATGTGGGCATATGATAAAAAAGAATTTTTACCGATAATTTCGGAAGCAAAGGCGTTTTTGAAACCTTACGAAAATGAAGATAATATAATAAAATATGCAATAGAAGCGGCAGAAAAATGCACTCTTGGGGATAAGGCGTTTCCGCCGCCGACAGATATGCGCCTTAGTGTCTATGATAAGATAATCGAAGCCTCAAATTATTTATTTTATAAAGGATAACTTCGCAAAAAACAAAGCAGACGCTTGCAGAGGGGCGACTGCTTTTAAATAAGGATTTTTGCATTCTAAAATATAGAGAAAAAGAAGCGTTTTATTTATTTTTATCTTTGGTGTTGAGTGTTAAAAATTCTAATATTCCTCTCTCCATGCATCTAACCATTTAGTATATACTTCCCTATAATCAATTTTTTCACGAATAAAATTTATGTCAATACATCTTGTGTCTTTGCACTTTTCTAAAAAAGTTAATGCTTCCGCAGAAATTTCAACACCTCGTGCATTTGTACCCTCTTTAGGCATTTTAATATATTTATCTATTCCAATATCATTTAAAATCTTTTGTTGAGATTCCTTTGAAAACAATAGTAGTTTTCCCATTCCGTTCCACTTTATTTTTGCAAGTAACATGTCACAGGAAGGTACATATTTATTTTTGAACTCTATGGCTTTAATATGGTCAACCGTCCATATCAATTTTACGGAAGTATATTTATCACTTTTTGTTGTAATTGTTTTTATTGATAAAGGAGTTTTCTCTACATATACATCTACCTCAGGTGCTGTTATTGGTATATCTGGGTCAACAATATCAATACCAAATTTATACATTAAAAGCGCAATTAAAATTCTTTCTCTTACAGAGCCTATTTCCATGCCTACTTTTCCGTTTCGAGAACTTTCAAGTTCAGCAAGTTGAAATAAATGAGGTAGTTTATTTTTAACTCTACGTATTATTAATTTATCATCAAATAATTTATTATAAATACTACTCATTGTTTTTCTCCTTTGAGTTTTTTAAAATGTCACATAACATATTTGAAATATGCCAAGCAAAAACAGGTGCCACGGCATTGCCTATTTGTCGATATGCGTCTGATATGGATTGAACAAAAGTAAAATCATCAGGAAAAGTTTGAATTCTAGCAACCTCTCTTGCTGACAATCTACGAGGCAAACTATAATGAAATTCAATATTGCCATGATGTTCTGCTCGTATTGTTGGAGCCGGCCTATCAGCTTTTGTTATTGTATTTCCTTGTGTGCCCGGAAAAAACTTAGCTTTTGAATACCCATAATTTGGTAATTTTTTGTGTTTTTCATCATCTTCTAAATCAAAAATTGCATCTTTTATTGTTACCCAAGGTAATAAAGTTTTGTCAAATGATGAATGTGTTGGAGGCATCCATTTAAAGTTAACTTTAATGTCATCTCTTATTCCTACAATAATTACACGTTCTCGAATTTGAGGTACTCCATAATCAGCAGTATTAAAAAGTTTATATTCAACTCTATATCCTAATTTAGAAAAATCTTCAACAATTGTCTTTATAGCTAATCCGTTTTCCCATGAGATCAATCCTTTAACATTTTCAGCAACAAAAACCTTAGGTTTTACTAATTCAATAACTTTGGCCATGCTTTGATATAGTTTTCCTCTTTTAACCGTTAATCCACATCTTTTTCCAGCAACACTAAAATCTTGACACGGAAAACCTCCGATTACGACATCTGCTTTTGGAATTTCTATTTTGGGTAACATAGAGATTTGGTTATTTTCACTTTCTCCTATGATTTCTGTTATATCTCCACATATTACATTTACTGCTGGAAAATTAAGCTTCAATGTTTGAGTGGCTCTCAAATTTATATCATTAGCCCATATAATTTCAAACGGATTTTTATTATAGTATTTACCAAGATAAGAGAATCCTCCTACAATACCTAAATCTAAGCCTCCGCAACCTGAAAATAGAGAAACAACTTTATAATGTAACACAATTTCACCTCCATTATACTTATCCGTATTGATTATTTAAGTGATATATTTTGGAGTTTGATTCATATTTAATAATCTATAGTTATCTTCTCTTTTCCGTTCATATACGGGCGGAGAACCTCCGGAATGGTAATGCTTCCGTCTGCATTCTGATAATTCTCCAAAATTGCGGCGGTGGTACGGCCGATTGCAACACCGCTGCCGTTTAATGTGTGAACATACTGTGCCTTGTCCTTTGGCGAATCCTTATATTTGATATTCGCACGGCGTGCCTGGAAGTCCTCAAAATTAGAGCAAGAGGAAATCTCAACATATCTGTTGTAGCTCGGCATCCATACTTCAATATCATACTTCATTGCGGCGGTAAAGCCGAGGTCACCGATACAGATTTTTACTACACGGTAGGGGAGTTTGAGTGCTTGAAGCACCGACTCCGCATCGTTTACAAGCTTTTCAAGCTCATTATAAGAGTCCTCCGGCTTTGTAAACTTAACAAGCTCTACCTTGTTGAACTGATGCTGACGGATAAGACCTCTTGTATCTCTGCCGGCACTTCCTGCCTCTGCACGGAAGCAAGCGGTGTATGCGCAGTATTTAAGCGGAAGCTTGTTACCGTCTAAAATATCATCTCTGTGCATATTTGTAACAGGAACTTCTGCGGTAGGTACCAGGAAATAATCGGTATCCGAAACCTTAAATGCGTCCTCCTCAAATTTAGGGAGCTGTCCTGTGCCTATCATACTGTTTCTATGTACCATAAACGGCGGAAATACCTCTTTGTAGCCATTCTTCTGCGTATGTGTGTCAAGGTAGAAGTTCATAATTGAACGTTCTAACTGTGCACCAAGACCGCTGTATATATGGAAGCGTGCACCGGTAATCTTTGCGGCGGTTTCAGGGTCTAATATACCCAAATCCTTACCTAAATCCCAATGTGCCTTCGGCTCAAAATCGAACTGTGTCGGCTCCATAAAATGACGGATATCAACATTATCTTCGTCCGTGTCGCCGTCCGGAACGGTGGGGTTCGGAATATTCGGAATGGTATATAAAAGGGCGGTAATCTTCTCATCAAGCTCACGGAGTTTTTCGTCATAGCCCTTTATCTCGTCGGAAAGTGCCTTCATCTCCGCAAATATTTGGGTTGTGTCCTTTCCCTCTTTCTTAAACTGCGGAATTTGCTTTGAAATGTTATTCTGCTCCGCCTTCTTGCCCTCAACCTCGTATAAAAGCTCGCGTCTTTGCTTGTCAAGCTCTAAAACTGCGTCAATATCTACAACTTCTTTTCTTCTGCCAAGAGCCGCCTTTACCTTCTCCGGCTCTGTACGAATAAGTTTTATGTCAATCATTGTTTATCCTCTTTTCTAAAATTTAATATTTCGCAAAGTGCGTTGTAATAAGCGTTCTCACTCTCGCCCATTGCCTCTGTCGGGATTTTTGAAAGTGCGTCTTTCGCTTCCGGCGTCTTACCTTCTTTATAAAGATACCATACCTTGTCAAGCTCCTTTATCCTTTCAAGCTCGCCGGCACTTGCCTTTAATGTATCATTCTCGGCTTTTAAGCTGTAAATCTCATCCTTTGCCGAAATAAGCTCATTTTGAATAACCTCATTTGTGGAAGTGGCATTAGTTATCAATGTCTTTTCTCTGCCGTCTGCCATTGCCGCAAAAATAATCACTATTATTATGCCGATAAGAAAAATAACAGCATAGGAAAAAAGACTCTTTATCTGCTTCTCTTTTCCTTTTCCTTCTTTTGCCAATAAAAACACTCCTTAAAATGAAATAACGCAAAAATTTGCCCTTAAATCAAAATTTGTCACTAAATGACACTGTTACACCAAAATAGCTCCAAAAAAGCAAATAAGAGCCGCTTTTTTGCTTACAATATTTGGAAATTAGTGCTATTTTCTAATCTCAAACAGTATTCTTTCCAAATCGTCTTTTGTGTAATACTCAATTTCAATTTTGCCCTTTTTTGCACCGTCAATGATTTTTACCTTTGTGCCTAACCGTTCTGTCAGGTCTTTGGCGAGGTCTATGTAGTATCTCTCGGAGATGGTACTTTTGGGTTTTGCCTTTTTGACCGTTTTTTTAGAAAGGGAGTTTGCCAAAGCTTCCGTCTGGCGTACGTTAAGCCCCTCCTCTACAATGCGTGTCGCAAGGTGCAGCTGGTCGCCCGGGTCATCAATACTGAGCAGTGCGCGTGCATGTCCTTGCGAAAGGCGTGTATCACGCACCATATCCTTGATGATTTCGGGAAGATTGTTAAGACGCAATGAGTTTGCAACAGCACTTCTGCTCTTGCTTACACGCTCTGCAACCTCCTCTTGGGTAAGTCCAAAGGTGTCCATCAACTGCTTATAGCCGCCTGCCTCATCAATGGGGTTTAAATCTTCTCTTTGCAGATTTTCAATTAAGGCGATTTCCATAACCGCTTTTTCGTCAAAATCCTTGATAATACAAGGAATTTCTTTAAGCTTTGCGGCTTTTGCGGCTCTAAAACGGCGTTCTCCGGCGATAATGGTATATGTTCCGGCGTCATTAGCCTGTACCAAAATCGGTTGAACGATACCGTGGTTTAGGACAGACTCCGTAAGTGCGTCAAGCTTTTCCTTGTCAAATTGCTTTCTCGGTTGGTTTTTGTTAGGCTCTACATCAATCAATTTTAAGGAAACGACCTTATCCTTTGTGTCGCCGAGCAAAACCTCACCAATATCACGGATAGCGGCACTTACGCCTGTATCCGTGCCGCTTGTGTTATCGGAAAACAAAGCGCCAAGACCTCTGCCGAGTCCTGATTTTTGAGATTTCTTTTTATCTGCCATCAATTCACTTCCTTTTCTTTTTTAGGGCGATTTGCGGCGATAACTTCGCCTGCAAGCTTTGTATAACATACTGCACCCTTTGAATATTTATCATAAGAAATAATCGGTTGCCCGTAGCTCGGAGCCTCGGAAAGACGCACGTTTCGGGGAATAACGGTCTTATAGACGGTTTTGCCGAAATATTTTCTTGCCTCGTCGGCTACCTGTTCGGATAGCTTGGTACGAGAGAACATAGTAAGAAGCACACCCTCTACGGCAAGGCTTTTGTTATATGAAAGCTTAATGCGCTTAATAGTCTGCGTAAGCTGACTAAGTCCCTCCAAGGCGTAGTATTCTGTCTGAATGGGGATAAGCACACTGTCACAAGCCGCCAGAGAATTTATTGTGACAAGTCCGAGCGATGGCGGACAGTCAAGGATTATAAAGTCAAAATCCTCTTTTATAGCCGAAATAGCCGCCTTTAAGCAATATTCGCGGTTTTCCTTTTCCGCAAGTTCTATCTCCGCACCTGCAATATTTATGCTTGCAGGCGAAAGAGAAAGGTTTTTATAGTCCGTTTTGAGGATAATATCCGCAAGAGGAACATCATTTACCAAACAATCATAGGTGGTAAGAGATAAATCCTTTGTGTTTATACCAAGACCGCTTGATGCGTTACCCTGTGGGTCGGCATCAATCAAAAGAACCTTTTTGCCCTTTTGTCCCAGGCAAGCGCTTAAATTCACGGCAGTTGTGGTTTTGCCTACGCCGCCCTTCTGGTTGGCGATAGCTATTACCTTACCCATTGAACAACCTCTTTTCATCATAGTTTATTTAATTTTAACACACTTTTTTAAAGATTTCAACAGTAAAATCAAGAAAATTATTGTTTTTTGCGTCGAAAAATGTTTCACGTGAAACAAATTTCGGTGTTTAACATATTACGAAAATTGTTTTTGACAGTAGGGGCGGCCCTGTGTGGCCGCCCGTTTCCGAAAAACAAATTTTTTGAATTATGCGCTGGGGCCCGGTTCCGACCTGCCGCTCCCGGTCGGCAATGTAAAATTTGTTTTTCGGAATTTAGAAATAGATTTTGTTCTAAATCCCCTCCGTCGCTTTGCGACACCTCCCCTTAAACATTAAGGGGAGGCAAGAATATTAGGGCTTTCCTGTGTTTCATGTGAAACAAAAAAGGCGACCGTTAATGGTCGCCCTTGTGGAGCAATACAAAAAATAATAATTTGTTTTCTCTTTCGGAGAAGCTAAGCGTTCAAGGGATAGATAAAAATGTTCAGAACGGACAAACCTAACCCGAAGGCGTACATAGGGTACGCCGAGAGGTGTAGTTTGTTCGTAGCTAAAAGTTTTAGCGGTCCGGGCATTTTTAATATCCCTTGCTTTAAATATCTTTCATTGTTAAACTTATGCGTTTTTTCGCCACATCGACGTCTAAAACCTTAACCTTTACTATATCGCCGATTGATACAATGTCCATAGGGTGCTTTACAAACTTGTCCGATAACTGCGATATATGCACAAGTCCGTCCTGGTGTACGCCGATATCAACAAATGCACCAAAGTCGATTACGTTTCTGACCGTTCCCGTCAGTATCATATCGGGCTTTAAGTCCTCCATACTTAATATATCTTCACGGAGGAGGGGTTGCTCTATATCATCTCTCGGGTCCCTGCCCGGCTTTTCAAGTGCCTCCGCAATATCCAAAAGAGTGGGAACGCCCACATTCAGGCGGTTTGCCAGCTCCTCGACATTCTCTTTTTTAAGCTTCTGCCCTATCTCCTTTGCCTTGCCCATCGCTACATCTTCGTCAGAATATCCAAATATTTCCAACAAGCCTTTTGCGGCGGCATAGCTTTCAGGGTGGACAGAGGTGTTATCAAGAACATCTTTCCCGCCTTGGATACGCAGGAAGCCTGCACATTGTTCAAAGGCTTTCGGGCCGAGTTTAGGCACTTTTTTAAGTTGGGCTCTGCTTTTAAATATGCCCTCTTCCTCACGGTAGGTCACAATATTCTTGGCGATGGCAGAGGAAATGCCCGAAATATAGGACAAAAGCGGTGCAGAGGCGGTGTTCAGGTCGACACCGACGCTGTTTACCACGTCTTCTACAACGCCGCCCAGAGTTTCGCCGAGGCGTTTTTGGTTCATATCGTGCTGATACTGACCTACGCCGATTGCTTTCGGCTCTATCTTTACAAGCTCTGCAAGGGGGTCTTGCACACGGCGTGCAATGGAGATTGCGCTCCTTTGGGTTACATCAAAGTCCGGAAACTCCTCTGTTGCAAGCTTTGACGCAGAATATACCGAAGCACCGGCTTCATTTGTGATTATATATTTTGTTTTGCAATTTGGTATCTTTTTCAGGAGGTGTGCGGTAAACTGCTCTGTTTCCTTTGAGGCGGTACCGTTACCGATAGAGATAAGGTCTGCATCATATTTTTTTATCAGGTCGGCAATAAACTTCTCTGCGGCGGTCTTTTGCGCCTCAGAATGTGTAACAAAGATAACGCCTGTGTCCAAAACCTTGCCTGTGCCGTCAACCACGCCCACCTTACAACCTGTGCGGTAGCCGGGGTCAAGACCGATAACCGTTTTATCCTTGATACAAGGCTGCATAAGCAAATTCCTGAGGTTTTCCTTAAAGACGATTATTGCCTTTTCCTGCGCCGCATCGGTAAGCTCGTTCCTTATCTCTCTGTCGATTGATGGGGCAATAAGGCGAAAGTATGCGTCATCAACCGCCTTTTCCACATAGGCGGTTGCGTCTGTGCGTTCCTTTTTAAGCTCGCTCTTTTTGATTATACTCAGGATTTTTTCTTCGTCGGCTTCGATATTTACCGACAGGAACTTCTCTTTTTCGCCCCTGTCAATGGCAAGAACCTGGTGCGGAACAATCTTAGCACAAGAGGCAGAGAAATCGTAGTATATGCGATAAACGCTGTCCTCCTCGGTAATTGCCTTGGATTTAACCACGCCTGTGCGGAAGGTGGCTTCTCTGACCTTTTTGCGGATTTCCGCATTGTCGGAAACCATTTCTGCAATAATATCCATTGCACCCGAGAGGGCATCTTCTGCACTTGCCACCTCTTTTTCAGGGCTGATAAGGGAGGAGGAGAGGGAGAGAATTTCGTCCTCGTTTGCCTTCTGTGCATACAAAAGGTCTGCCAGAGGGCTCAGGCCCTTTGCCTTTGCGACGGTGGCACGGGTTTTACGCTTCGGTCTGAATGGGCGGTAAATATCCTCAATCTCGGTCAGCTTTTCCGCTTTGTCTATTGCGGCGGCGATTTCGTCGGTCAGGTTACCCTGTTCCTCAATTATGCGCTTTACGTCCGCTTTTCTCTGCTCCATATTACGCAGATATTCAAGGCGGTCTGCGAAGTTACGCAGTATTTCGTCGTTCAGCTCGCCCGTAGCTTCCTTTCGATAACGGGAGATAAAGGGGATAGTGTTCCCCTCGTCAATAAGACCTACGGTGTTTTCCACCTGCCATTGTTTTAAATTGAATTCCTCTGCAAGCTTTTGTAAAATGTCCATGTTTATTTTCCTTTCGTAAGTGGTGGTTTTTCGAAATCGGGCGACCACATAGGGTCGCCCCTACGGTGTGATGCGTCTTTCGGGCGGCCAATGCCCGCCCCTACGGTGTGATGTGTTTTTCGGGCGGCCAATGACCGCCCCTACGGTGTGATGCGTCTACATCATATCAAAGAAGCTCATCTGTGAGGACTCCTGCAAGTCTTTCAGGACGCCGTTTTCCGCCAGGACTTCCACAACCGCTTTATTGATACCGGAACGGTTTTTAAGGTCCTCCTGTGACAGGAACTCGCCTTCTTCTCTTGCCCTTACGATTGCTTCTGCCGCACTGTCGCCCACGCCGGCAAAGGCATTAAGCGGCGGCAAGATTGAGTTTCCGACCTTTTTAAACTTATAAGCATCGGACTCATACAAGTCAACAGGCAGGAAGTCAATGCCGCGTGCGTACATCTCGTTACAGATTTCAAGAATAGTCAGGATTGACTTTTCGTTAGCGGTAATATCATTGCCCTTTAAGTTAATTTTGCGTATCTCGTCAGCTACTTTTTTCTGACCGTTTGCCATAAGTGCCGCATCAAAAAGGTCAGCACGTACGGTATAGTAGGCAATATAAAATTCTATGGGGTAATGCACCTTAAAGTATGCAACACGGAACGCCATCATTACATAGGCGGCGGCGTGTGCCTTAGGGAACATATACTTTATCTTTTTACAGGAGTCGATATACCAATCATCAACACCGTGTTCACGCATTGCACTTTCGTACTCCGGCGGCATACCCTCCTTGGCGGCACGCCCCTTACGCACGAATTCCATTATATTAAATGCCATCTTCGGCTCTAATCCGTGTTGAAGGAGGTAAACCATAATATCATCACGCAGTCCGATAACTTCCGACAGGGTTGCGGTCTTGCTTCTGACCAAATCCTGTGCGTTGTTAAGCCATACATCTGTACCGTGCGAAAGTCCCGAAATAATCAGAAGTTCAACAAAGGTAGTAGGTCTTGTATCGACAAGCATCTGTCTTACAAAAGATGTACCGAACTCCGGCACGCCGAAGGTACCTACCTCACTGCCTATCTGCTCCGTAGTAACGCCGAGTGCGTCCGTGCCGGAGAAAAGGCTCATTGCCGCTTCGTCATCAAATGGGATTTCAAGGGCATTAAGACCGGTCAAATCTTCAAGCATACGAATAGTTGATGGGTCATCATGTCCTAAAATATCCAGCTTTAAAAGGTTATCGTGGATAGAATGGAAGTCAAAATGTGTGGTAATTATATCAGAGTCCTTTTTGTCGGCAGGGTGCTGAATGGGGCAGAAATCGTGAATATCCATAGTTTTGGGACATACGATGATACCGCCCGGGTGCTGTCCCGTAGTACGCTTTACATCAATCATACCTACGGAAACACGTTTAAGCTCTGCTTCCGGGGCTTCTATCCCCTTTTGTTCGTAATACTTCTTTGCAAAGCCGTAGGCGGTCTTTTCTGCGATAGTACCGATAGTTCCTGCCTTAAAGACATATTCGTCGCCGAACAGTTCGCCTACATACTTGTGTGCGGTCGCCTGATACTCACCGGAGAAGTTTAAGTCAATATCCGGCACCTTGTCCCCCTCGAAGCCCAGGAAGGTTTCAAAAGGAATGGTAAGACCGTCTTTTATAAGCGGTGTGCCGCAGTGCGGACAGTCCTTATTCGGCATATCCATACCTGTGGGATATTCACCGTTTTCGTAGAATTCGCTATATTTACACTCGGGGCAGACATAGTGCGGACAGAGGGCGTTTACCTCGGTTATATCTGCCAAAAATGCGGCAAAGGAGGAGCCTACACTGCCTCGTGAGCCAACCAAATAGCCTGCGTCATTAGACTTTTTAACAAGCTTATGTGCAATCATATACATAACGGAATAGCCGTACTTTGTGATACAGCCAAGCTCCCTGTCCATACGGTCCTGAACGATTTTGGGCAAGGTGTCGCCGTAGATGGCGTGCGCCTTCTTGTGGCACATATCCACCAAATCCTGTTCGCAGTTTTCGATTGTCGGCGGATAGGAGCCGTCTTTTACAGGCTGAATATCGTCAATGGTGTCTGCGATTTCGTTAGTGTTGGTTACAACAACTTCTAAGGCACGCTTATCGCCCAAGTAGCTGAACTCCTCTAACATCTCCTCCGTTGTGCGGAAGTAGAGGGGCGCCTGATTATCTGCGTCCTCAAAGCCTTGTGCACCCATCAGAACACGGCGGTAAACCTCGTCCTCCGGGTCCATAAAATGCACATCACAGGTAGCAACCGTCTTTCTGCCTGCCTTGTCGCCGATATCAACAATGCGGCGGTTTAAATCACGGAGTCCGTCCTCGTTTGCGACCTGTCCTTCACGGAGCATAAACATATTATTGCCGATAGGCTGGATTTCAAGATAGTCATAGAACTTTGCAACCTCAATAAGCTCCGCCTCGTCGGCACCGTTTACCATCTTTCGGAAAAGCTCGCCCGCCTCGCAGGCAGAGCCGATAATTATCCCCTCTCTGTACTTGTGGAGCAAGCTCTTTGGTATGCCGGGACGGCGGTAGAAGTAGTCAATATTTGACTTTGAAATCAGGGTATAAAGGTTTTTAAGTCCCGTATAATTCTGCGCCAGAAGGATTATATGATACTTCCTGTCCTTTACGCAGGGTGCATCGGGAGTTGGCGGCACGATTTCCTTTTCAAGGATTGCCGCATCACGCCAGGCAGTCATCTCCATAAGCTTTATAAATATTTTTGCGGTTGCGGTGGCGTCATCTACTGCACGGTGGTGGTTTAAAAGGCTAACCCCAAGCCGCTCTGCTACTACATTCAGTTTATGGCTCTTTTCCTCTGGGTAAATATCTCTTGACATTTTAAGGGTATCTATAATGGGATTGTGAAAGATAAGCCCCTG
>JAZLIC010000145.1:0-3316 GCA_045617225.1 Clostridia bacterium | reverse complement strand
AAAACAAATTTTACATTGCCGACCGGGAGCGGCAGGTCGGAACCGGGCTTGGGCAATGGATTAAAAAAATTTGTTTTTCGCAAGTGCATAAAGATTCCGTTATAAATCCCCTCCGTCGTGCAAAGCACGACACCTCCCCTTGAACACCAAGGGGAGGCAAGAAAAACGGCAGGAGCAAGCCCCTGCCGTACATTTATACGGGGAGCAAGATTTAGATTATGTATTCAGCATTTTGTTTATGTCCCGGCGCAGGCGAACGATAATACGCTTTTCTAATCTTGAAATATAAGATTGCGATATACCAAGCATATCCGCAACCTCTTTTTGCGTTTTTTCTTCACCGCTCGGAGTATTTATCCCAAACCGAAGCTCCATTATCCGCTTTTCTCTGTCCGATAGCTTATTTAATGCAATCGCAAGCAAATCCCTGTCCGTCTTTTCTTCTATATCCCTATTTGTCACATTTTCATCAGTTCCCAAAACATCGGAAAGCAACAACTCGTTGCCGTCCCAGTCTACATTTAACGGCTCATCTATCGAAACCTCTGTTTTTGTATTACTGTTTTTCCTGAGATACATAAGTATTTCGTTCTCTATACATCTTGATGCGTATGTTGCAAGCTTGATTTTTTTATCCGGCTTAAAAGTATTTATTGCCTTTATAAGTCCTATTGTACCGATTGATATTAAATCCTCAATATCTATACCTGTGTTTTCAAACTTTCTTGCAATATAAACCACAAGCCTTAAATTTCTCTCTATCAATGTTCTGCGTGCACTTTCCACATCAATATTATTTGCCAGACAATTTATAAGCTCATTCTCATCATCAGTGCTAAGAGGCGGCGGCAAAGCCTCACTTCCGCCGACATAGTAAATTTTACTTGGTAACAGTTGTCTTAAAAATGCTTTTATTTTTTGCAGTAACCCTTTTATAAACTTCACTGTTATCCCCTCCTTCCATATAAATCGCATCAGGGTTTATTATTCCGCTATACAACCCATCATATGACAGTTTCTTATTTGTAACGCCTATCAGCGTTTTATCGGTTATTTTAAGTCCGGCCCCTTCTATCCATATTTTGTCCGCCTTAAACACCGTAATTTCACTTCTTCCGCCATTAACATCTTCAAAAGGCAAAGTATAGCTATCTGCCGGCAATAAATCCTTTACCTTAGAAAATTCAGCTATTATAACAGGTGAGTTTGTAAGATTGTCTTTAAGCTCGCACCCTGTATCAATAAGTGCATTAAAGTATGCAGATTTCTCACCTGTTTTCACTCCGACTTTAAGTATAATCCTATCACGAGAAAAATTACGCACCGAAATATGTTTAATAAAGCACACAAAGCACGCAGTTATAAGCGACGAGATTATAAGCGTTGAAAGTTTTACATTTGCGTAAAACACACCGTTTGACATAATCGCACCCATATGATTTCCTGCACCGAATGTAAAAATCAAAAGATATATCGTACCGCAAAGCACAAATGAGATGCCCAAAAATACAAATAACGCTCGGAAGGCATTTTTTAATGTTTTTACATTCATTACCGCACATACCCATACGCCTGTAAATACGCACTTTCCTAAAAGTGTATATATTATGGAAAGCTTCGGATAAAATGCTATTACTGCATAAATTGCACCTACCGTTGCACCTGTTAAAAGACGCAATACTTTAAAATCCAAGCGCAGAATAATACTCGTCAACGCTAAAAGCCAAAAGTCAATTATAAAGTTCAGGAGAAACAAAATATCTGCATACACCACTACTTCCAATTTTATCACTCCTTGAACTCAATATATCTATATTATACTTTTAAGCAGTAATTATTTTTGTCAAAACTTGGACAAAAAATATAATTTCGTGTACTAAAAAATGACACAAGATAACAAATTGCAGAAAATGTACATTTCCTATTGACGAAGTAGATTCTATGATATAAACTATGGATAAAGATATTTTAAGCGGAGGTTACTTATGACTTTATTGGAACTTAAAGAGATGTTTCTTGAAAAATTCGGCGGCGATGATAAAAATATACGCTATTTTTCATCACCAGGACGCGTAAATCTTATAGGTGAACATACAGATTACAGTGGCGGATATGTCTTTCCGGCGGCACTTACAATGTGCACAACAATCGTTGCACGCCCACGCACCGACGGCATTATCCGTATGATGGCAACCGACCTTGGCGAAATGGTTGAAGGCTCTATCAATACTATTTATGATTACAAAGACTTGGATTGGGGTAATTATCAATTCGGCGTTTTTGCAGAGCTTAAAGAGTGGGGCTATAATATCACCGGTGCGGATATGCTCTTCCACGATACCACGCCTCACGGCGGCGGTCTTTCTTCTTCTGCCGCAATAGAGGTTTCTGCCGCAATTGCAATGGCAACATTGGGCGGTGCAAAAGATATTGACAATATAGAAATGGCAAAGATAAGTCAGATGGCAGAACATCACTACATTGGCGTAAAATGCGGCATTATGGACCAGTTTGCATCTGCAATGGGCAAACGCAATCACGCAATACTGTTAAATTGTAAAACACTTGACTTTAAGACAGTTGAGATGAACTTAGACGGTGTTAAGGTTGTTATCTCTAACACCAACAAAAAGCGTTCTTTGGCGGACTCAAAATATAACGAACGCCGAAGCGAATGTGAGGCAGGTCTTGAAATCTTAAAGACTGCTCTTCCTAATATCGAATGTTTGGGTGACGTCACATTAGATGAGTTTAATGCAAACTCCCACTTGCTTAAAGATGAAGTTATCAAAAAGCGTGTAAAGCATGTTATCGAAGAAGATGACAGAGTTTTAAAATCCGCAGAAGTATTATCAAAAGGTGATGTAGAAGCATTCGGAAAGCTGATGTGTGCATCGCACGCATCACTTCGTGACCTTTATGAAGTATCATGCACAGAGCTTGACACCTTGGTTGATGAGGCGCTTAAATTAGACGGTGTGCTTGGCTCACGCATGACCGGTGCAGGATTTGGCGGTTGTACCGTCAGCCTTGTAAAAGAAGATGCGGTCGATGAATTTATAGAAAAGGTCGGAGATGCCTATCTTAAAAAGATTGGCTATGCCGCCTCATTCTATATTTCCGAAATCGGCGACGGCGGCAGAGAAATATTTATCTAATACTATATAGCAAAAAATCGTATAAAAATTTACGCCAATTTTACGCCACAACAAGAAAAACCCTCGTAAAAACGAGGGTTTCCGCTTGTTTGTGAAAGCCGAACAATAAAGATATCGGGTTATTTTCGGACAACAAACCGTCCCCCTTGTCTTTTCGT
>JAZLIC010000144.1:0-26129 GCA_045617225.1 Clostridia bacterium | reverse complement strand
CAAACACAAAAATGACCGCATTTGCGGTCATTTTTTGTTTATCGAATAAGGATTTAAGCCTCGCGCCGGAGGCGTGAGGGGGACGTTTGCGACCGCCGCCGGTGGCTCGTCGGAACAAGTTATGCTTGTAAAGATTTTTTGCAAAAATCCGTCCGCTAATTGATTATTTACTGCGAGCAGTTGACTTTTTTTATATAATTCTGATATAATTGTTTGAAAATAAGCAATAATTTTAAAGGAGATTTCGGATGAGTTGCGATTATAAACCACCATTTCAAATTACTGATGAAGTAATAAACCGAGTAGTGAAAATTGCAGAACTTATCGGTATGGTTTCATCTACTTCTAAATTGAATAAAAATCCGACTTTGCGCAGAAAAAGCAGAATTAAAACAATTCTGCAATCAATCAATCAAATATCAATGCAGATTCTACAGTGTTTATCGAGTTTATGCTAAAAGCGATTGAGGAAGCTCTTTGGGAAGTTATAGATGATGTCAGTATAAATGTCGGTATAAATTTGGAAGATAAGGTTGTTTCTGCGATTAAAGATAATCCGAAAATTACGGTTAAAAAGCTATCCGATTTAGTCGGAGTTTCCACAAGGCAAATTGAAAGAATTATAAAGAAGTGTAAAGAAGCAGGAAAATTAACGCGTATAGGTGCTAAAAAGAACGGATATTGGAAGTGCAATGAGTTAAGCCTTCTACTGTTGAAAATAATGTGAATTTGCTTGACTTTTTTTGGGTTTGTTGTATAATAATCAAGAAAACTAAATATATTCACACAAAGTGTCGGCTATATTGCTTCGGATATAGTCGGTGAAAAGGGAATGGGGTGAGAATCCCCAACGATAACTGTCGGTGTATGTGCAGAATGTTTTTATATTCGTCGGTGAAAGCCGGTCATTGGGAAACCGAGAAGGCAGGATATAAAGATGCACGATTATTAAAATCGTATATTGCACAAGTCACAAGACCTGCTTTGGTGTTGTTTTGTAAGTGTATTTATTGCATAGAAACAACATTTTGCTCATTCACCGCCTTAAACGGTGGTTTTTGGCGTTGCAAATGTGATGCGTCACAGGAACACTCAGCTGTGGTAATTTTTTTAAAAATTGCCGCAGCTTTTTTGTCGGCAAAATTTAATATCATTGCCAATGGGCAGAAAAGGAGATTATTATGAAACAAAAGAGAATTATAGCATTTATTCTTTGCATTGCCATGCTTATGAGTACTTGCTATCTAACAACATTTGCCGACGGTGGAATAGGTGTCTATATAACCATAAGTAAAAACGGAAAGGTTGTCACCGATAAAAACAATAATGAAATCGCACTGGCAAAACTTGAATTGCCGGATAACGAAGGGGACTACACTCTCGCTGACGCTTTTTTGGAGGCACATAAACAGTTCTTCGAAGATGGCGAAAATGGGTTTTTGTTAGCCGAAGGAACATACGGAAGTTATGTTAAAACATTTTGGGGCGATAGCAGTGAAAATTTCGGATATCAGGTAAACGGTGCCGAAGAAGCTGTTATGGGGCCAAATCACTTAATAAAAGACGGTGATTATATTGATTTTGCTATATATGAAAATCTTTATCCAAATACCGAGAGTTATACAAAGTTTGACAGATTTGAAATAAAAACATATGTCGGAAAAGAAGAAGAAATTACCCTGAATGTTGCAGGCTACGATGAAAATTGGAGTACTGTTTTTTCACCGTGTGACGATGCGGAAATAACCATAAATTCAAAAAAGACGGCCATCTTTACTGATGAAAAAGGAAAGGCAACACTTGCTTTTGATAAGCCGGGTACATATATTATTTCCGCTCTTAAAGAAGCAAAACTTGCAGAGCAGAATTCAACCACGATTACTGCACCTGTTTGCCGAGTCGAGGTTGGTGCCTCTCCTCTTACCGTGATTGAGAATATCGCCAAAAAATATTCATCTTCTGCAATTTTGAATGATGTAAATATGTCGTGGTTTTTAGTTGATATGGGGTGTTATAACCGCCTGTATCCCAAAAGCAAAAATGCTTTATCGGATAAGCTTTTGCAAAAGTGTATGGATGAACTGATTGAATTTTCAAATGAAAGTGACAAACCGTCGGATTTGGCAAAGGTGATAATTGCCATGAGAAGTATGGGATATGATGCGTCAAATGTTTATGATAAAAATTCAAAGCATATAGACATTTCAAAAAAATTATTGAAGCAGGTTGACGAAAGGGAAGATAATGTGACGAATGCATACGTTCTTCCTTATGTCATTATTGCACTGAGGGAATATGCTAATGAAGCACAAATGGAGTATCTTATAAATACTGCTATTGAAATTAAGGAAGAATGGCAGGATACGACCTATGGACCTGACGGAGCAACGCCAATAATAGCCGCATTAGCGCCCTATTATGAAAGTAATGCAGATGTGCGCGCTGTAATTGATGAAACAATTTCGATGGTTATCGAAATGCAAATGGAGAACGGACTTATAAATTCTATGGGAGCGGCGGCATCAACAGGAATTGCTATGGTTGGATTTTCTGCGCTTGGAATTGATTCTGAAACCGTAAAAAATAACGGAAACAGTTTAATCGACGGACTTATGGCTGAATTATATTCTACATTTGACGGATTTTTGCCATCGGATAACACATTCTCTACCGAGCAGGGTTTTAGAGGACTTTTAGCATGGCAAATGTTTAAAAACGGTATGACGATGTATGATTTTTCGAATAATCCGAAGAAGGCTTTGTGTGCGACCGTTAAAAAAAGCAGTGGAGGTGAAGGCAAGAATAACGGTACATACGTGCCGCAAAAAAGCGGCACAGGAAGCAGCGAACAAACAACAGATAATATATCAAAAGCGATTACACAAGAGGCTCCAAGTGAGATTGACTTTAATGATGTAAAGGCGGACGCATGGTATTATGAAGATGTGAAATTCGTTGTAAATGCAAAGTTGATGGGCGGAACAGATAAAGGCTTTGAACCTGAAATTCCGATGACAAGAGCAATGCTTGTTACGATACTATATCGTATGGAGGACGCAGGGACTTCATCTTATAAGCCTGCATTTTCAGATGTTGAAAAAGGCTCGTGGTATTATGATGCAGTATGTTGGGCATCTGAAAACGGTATTGTGTCCGGAATCAGCGATACCGAATTTGCACCGGACATAAATATTGTGCGTGAACAGTTGGCAACCATTCTTTACAGATATGCGAAATTCAAGGGAATTATAGCTGAAGAATTTGAGGACCGTGATATTGTTGGTTATAGTGACAGCGGTGATGTTTCGGAGTATGCAAGAACTGCGATGCTTTGGGCGGTGGATTGCGGACTGATTAAGGGTGAGTCGTCTGCAATTCTCAATCCTCAAAGCGAGGCGACGAGAGCGCAGACTGCCGCTATTTTAAAAAGATTTTGTCAAATGCAAGGAGAAACAAAATGAAGGACTTTTTTAAAAAATACCGTCTTGAAGTGATTAGTGCGGCAATATTTATTGTTGCGATATTGTTTGCCTGCATCTATCATTTCGAAATACCGCAGAAAGACGATGTCAGGACTAATATTACCGAAAAAGCGCTTGTAAGGCAAAGAAAAAATAAAAAAAGCGTGTCATCAGATAAAGCAAAGAAAAGCGAGGAAGAAGCAAAGAAAGAATCAATAGCTGAAACAACTCCGCCGGAGGTTATTCAGGAAGATACGATTTCAACCGATGAAGAAGCTTCAAATGTAAATCCGGAAGAAAATATCAGGCAATCAGATGTTTGCTCCTTGATGGTAAATTGCGGTACAATTTTGAATAATATTGACAAATTAAAAGCAGGTAAGGAAAATATTGTGCCGAGGGATGGTGTTGTCCTTTCGGTTTCGACTGCCGAATTTAATGATGGAGAAACTGCATTTGATGTTTTGGTTCGGGAGCTTGAAAAAAGCAATATCGATATCAAGTACAGTAAAACGCCGTTTGCGCCGGGTTGCTATATTGAGTCTATCGGCGGTTTGGGTGAGTTTGACTGCGGCAGCACATCCGGCTGGATTTACAAGGTAAACGGTGAGGCGTTAAATGTTTCCGCATCGGAATATGTGTTGAAAAAGGATGACAAGATAGAGTTTTTATATACTTGTAAAATGGGTGATGTATGAGATTAACAACAAAAGAAATAACGGTTTTCGGAATGCTCGGCGCAGTTATGTATGCTTCAAAAGTGCTTATGGAGATTCTGCCGAATATACATCTTTTGGGTGCGTTTACGATAGCATTAACGGTCGTATACAGAAAAAAGGCACTCTATCCGATTTATGCATATGTGCTTATCAACGGGCTTTTTGCAGGATTTGCGGCATGGTGGGTTCCATATCTTTATATCTGGACAATTTTATGGGGGGTGACGATGCTTCTTCCGCAAAATTTGCCTCAAAAGCTTGCTTGCCCGTTGTATATGATAATCTGCGGACTGCACGGAATATTTTTCGGAACTTTGTATGCACCTGTGCAGGCAATTTTATTCGGACTTAATTTCAAGCAGATGATGGCATGGATTGCCGCCGGAATTCCGTGGGATATGGTGCATTGTGTAGGCAATATTTTAAGCGGACTTCTGGTAATACCGCTTATAAAAGTATTCAGAAAAATGGTATAAGCAATTTTTTGTAAAAGGGAATAATTCCCCAAAAATGTATAATACTGTATTACCTTGTAACATTTAAAAATTTACGAAAAATAATTTTTTCATTGTCGGTCGGGAGCGGCAGACCGAAACAGGGCTTCGGGCAATAAATTCAAAAAAATTATTTTTCGTGCGGAATAAGTAAACTGTAGATATAAAGTTTAAAATGTTACACAGTAGCAGGCACTCACGATAGCACGCCTTTGAGGAACACAAAATAAAAAATTATCAATACATATTGATTTTATTCCGAAACTGTGTTATGCTATACTCGTAAAGTTATATCCTCATAAAATTATGGAGGTACGAAATGAACTATATTACAGTTTCACAGGCTGCCGAAAAATGGAATATTTCAACGCGTCGTGTCAGAGTGCTTTGCGCAGGCGGTGATATTCCCGGCGTTATAAAAAAGGGCAGAATGTATTTAATACCGGCGGATTCGGAAAAGCCATCTGATAAAAGATTCCTTTCCGAAAGACGCAACTGCGGTCAGTTTACAGACATTTTCAATGAAATTGACAATAAGAAATCACAGCTTAATAATAAAAGACCGCTCACCGAAGGCGAAGTAAAACGCCTGCGAGATGATTTTATGATTGACTTCACATATAACTCCAATGCCATTGAAGGAAATACTCTTACCTTAAAAGAAACGGCAATGGTGCTTGAAGGTATCACGATTGATAAAAAACCGCTCAAAGACCACTTGGAAGCCGTCGGACATCGTGATGCATTTTTGTACATCGAGGAGATTGCAAAAAAGAAAACGCGGCTGCGTGATACAGAGATAAAAAATATTCATTCTCTTGTTTTGATGGACAGATCGGAGGATAAGGGCGTTTACCGCCGAATACCTGTAACAATTATGGGAGCATATACAGAGCCGGTGCAACCGTACTTGATAGAACCGAAAATAACAGAACTGCTAAAAGAAAACGAAAACCGCAAAAAAACAATGCACCCGATTGAGCGCATTGCAAGATTTCATCTTGAATTTGAGGGTATCCACCCGTTTATAGATGGCAATGGCAGAACGGGACGGCTTGTGCTAAATCTTGAACTTATCCGCAACGGTTATCCTGCTATCAACGTAAAATTTGCTGACCGCAAACGCTATTACAATGCTTTTGACGAATATTACCGTGACGGCAAACCCGACGCAATGATAACCCTCATCGCCGAATATGTAAACGAAAGATTGTCAAAATATCTTGATATAATAGGTTAGGAAAAAAGTAATAAACAAATGGGCATAAATAATCCGGCTCGAAATCAGGGTATGCCTTAGGAGGATATAATATAGATAAGGGAAGTATATGTATTCCACCTTAAAACAATTAAATGTTAAAATTATTCCTTGCAGGAAACAAAATGCTTAAAAATGGTATTACGCCTGTCCATAAGGGCAGGAAACAAATACAAATGGTAGAAATATTCAAAGACCGTCAGAATGTGTATTCATTTAGGCGGTCTTTCTATTAAGGCAGTGTATTATGAATAGTTTATTTTCATTAGATTTATCTAAAATGAATTACAAAGAGATTGCCAATTGGATTAAGTGTAAGCAATTTTTTGTAAAAGGGAATAATTTTTGCCGAACAGCAAAACATAGCAATAGCAAAGTTTTGTTTAAGGAGCGTTTGAAAATGGATATTTATGATTTTAAGGCAGAGAAAAGAAACGGAGAATTATTGGATATTGCCGATTTTAAGGGCAAAGTATTGCTGATTGTTAATACGGCGACCGGCTGCGGATTTACGCCACAGTATGAGGCACTTGAAAATCTTTATAAAAAGTATCACGAAAAGGGGCTTGAAATTTTAGATTTCCCTTGCAATCAGTTTGGTAATCACGCTCCGGGCAGCGATGAGGTAATTCATTCATTTTGCACCGCAAAATACAAAACATCTTTTGACCAGATGAAGAAAGTTGATGTAAACGGAGAAAACGCCTCCGCTATATGGAATTATTTAAAAGAAAACTCGCCAAAAGAGTATATTTCGGGCTTTGGACATAAAACTTCAATGAAGGCGATTGAAAAGATAAGCTCATCTTATAAAAAAGAGAATGATATAAAATGGAACTTCACAAAATTCTTGGTTGATAAAGAAGGACAGGTCGTAGCTCGCTATTCGCCTGTTGAAAGTCCAAGTGCTATGGAGGACGATATTATACGCTTGTTAAAGGATGTGCCTTACAATGTATGATGTAATTATAGTAGGAGCGGGACCTGCGGGACTTACCGGCGCTTTATATCTTTTAAGAGCAGGGAAAAAGGTTTTGATTTTAGAAGCAAAAGCCTATGGCGGTCAGATTATCAATGCAAATGAAGTAGAGAATTATCCCGGAATATCATCAATATCCGGATTTGAGTTCGCAACAAATCTTTTTAACCAGGTCAAACGGTTGGGAGCGGAGATAAAATACGAAACGGTGATACGCATAGAAAAGGATAAAACCTGCGTTACCGATAAGGCTGAATATAAAGGCGATGCCGTCATTATTGCGACCGGTGCGGCTAAACGCAAACTGAATTTAAGCAGAGAAGAAGAACTGACCGGAAAAGGGGTGTCGTACTGTGCCACCTGTGACGGTAACTTTTATAAAAACAAGGTTGTGGCAGTGAACGGCGGCGGCAATACTGCACTTGAAGATGCCTTGTATCTGTCAAATGTTGCATCAAAGGTGTATCTTATACACAGGCGTGATGAATTCCGCGGCGAACTTCAATATTTGAATGAGTTAAAAACAAAAAACAATGTAGAATTTATATTAAATTCAACTATTGCAGAATTAAAAGGTGACGAGAGATTAGAGTCTGTTATAATCAAAGACAAGAATATGAAAACAAGAGAGATAGCCGTTGACGGCCTTTTTATTGCGATTGGTCAGAAGCCTGAGAATGAGGCGTTTTCATCGGTTTCAGACCTCAGTTCCGACGGTTATATTGAGTCGGTTGACGATGTTCGCACCAAAACCGACGGAATTTATGTGGCGGGCGATACTCGTGTAAAGGATTTAAGACAATTAACAACTGCGGTAAGCGACGGGAGTATTGCCGCAAATTATATAATAAAAGAAATGAAGGGAGCAAACTGAAATGAAGGTAACGGAAATAAATGATGGTAATATAGAAGAATTGGTAAGCGCAAGCGGAAAAGCGGTAGTCGATTGCTACGCACCGTGGTGCGGCCCGTGCAAAATGTTGTCGCCTGTCATTGACGAGCTGGCAGATGAGATGGAAGATGTCAGTTTTTATAAGCTTAATGTTGATGATAATGACTCTGCGGCAGAAAAGTATGATGTTATGTCTATCCCCACCATATTGGTTTTTGAGAACGGTGCATTGAAAAACAAGCTTGTAGGCTATAAGACAAAAGATGAACTGAAAGCTAATTTTTAAATACGGAAATCATAAAAACAGCAAGCCGCAAAAGGGCTTGCTGTTTTGCTTTGTCAGGCAGGACGAGATTTTAACAGGTTTTTTAGTAAATTTTTGGGCAACCAGAAAATCTTTAAATTACCCAAACGGAATATTGGGTCCGCTACCAAAAATCTTTGTGCAGTAAATACATCTTTTAGAAGCACCGTCTGTATAGTGCGTGCAAAAAAAGTTGCAATTCACGCTTGACGGGTGATAGAAATCCGGATAACGAGAGGATATCTTTTAGCGGTGCGACCTTTGGGGGTGCAGGGGGTCGCTCCCCTGCTATCTTTTGGGTACTTTTGGATACGCAAAAGTGCCAATCCCCGTAGGCATACGGAAAGATGCGAAAAACAAATTTTTTGAATAATCAGCCCAAGCCCTGTTCCGGTCTGCCGCTCCCGACCGCAATGTAAAAATTTGTTTTTACGAGATTCGCAGTAAATGTTCGAATTGTCATTGTTCGGTCAGGCGAAAACGAATGATATATTTTACTTTGTTAAAAAAATAGCATTACGTAGAAAAATTTTTTTGACAAAACATTTTGTTTATGATATAATTGTAAAAATATTTTTTATTGGGAGGAATTTACCATGAAAAGAATTATTAGTTTAGTTTGTGTTTTTGCAATGCTCTTTTGTCTTGCAGCTTGCGGAAGCAAAGAAGCGGTTACAGATGAGAGTGCAAAGAAGTTTACTGTTGCAACAGATAAGGGATTTAGTCCTTTTGAGTTCCAAGATGCAGACGGCAATATTGTAGGTATTGATATGGATATTTTAGCGGCTATCGCTAAGGACCAGGGCTTTGAATATGACCTTCAATATATCGGTTGGGATGCAGGTATTGCAGCTTGTCAGGCAGGTCAGGCAGACGCTTTGATTGCAGGTGCTTCAATCACAGATGAAAGAAAAGAATCCGGTTGGATTTTCTCTGACGGTTACTATGATGCAACACAGGGTATGGCAGTTGCAAAGGGCTCAGACATCAAGAGTTTTGAGGACCTTAAAGGCAAGAAGGTTGCTGTTAAGAACGGTACTATGAGCAATCAGTATGCAGAGAGCATTAAGGACGAATATGGCTTTGAAGTTATTACTGTTTCAACATCACCTGATATGTATCAGGCTGTTATCGGCGGTCAGGTTCAGGCTTGCTTCGATGATACTCCTATCTTAAAGTACAGCATCAAGACAGGCGAACTTGATATGGAATTTGTTGAAGGCACAGAGAACGAGCCTGCACAGTATGGTATGGCTATCTTTAACAGTGACAATCAGGAGCTTATCGACTTATTCAACGCAGGTCTTAAAAACATTAAGGCAAGCGGCGAGTATGATGAGATTATCGCTAAGTATCTTGGATAATTTTAGTTTTAAAACACGCCTTATCCGCCTGTGATAAGGATGTAGTTAGCTTTAGACAGGCGGAAAGGCTTTGAGGAATTTATGCAATTTATAATTAATACATATGGCTCGTTGCTGCTTACAGCCATGGGGCAGACATTGCTTTTGGCACTGCTTGGCCTTGCGTTTGGCTGCGTTCTGGGTATTATTTTCGGTATGCTCAGTGTTGTGCACAACAAAGTATGTAATGTTATTTCTATTATATATGTAAACATCATACGCGGAGTACCGATGATTGTTTTAGCGTTCTTTGTATATTTTGGCTTACCTTACGGCTTAAAGCTTATGGGCTCAAATATTACATTTTCGCCTCTTGTGGCAGGTACTGTTTGTCTTGCACTTAACTGTGGTGCCTATATGGCGGAAATTATCCGTGCGGGTATCCAGTCTATTGATAAAGGACAGATGGAGGCTTCAAGAAGTCTCGGACTTACTTACAGCCGCTCTATGTATAGGGTTGTATTGCCGCAGGCTATAAAAAATATGATTCCGAGTATCGTAAATCAGTTTATAATAACCTTAAAGGATACATCTATCCTCTCGGTTATCGGTTTTCCGGAATTGGTTAATAAGGCACAGAATGTTATTGCAATCACATTTAAGTCCTTTCAGGTTTGGGCTATTGTAGCGGTTATGTATTTGGTTGTTATAACCCTCTTATCCATTCTTGCAAAATCTTTGGAAAGGAGGCTCAACCGTGGCAGATAATATTAAAATCAGCGTTAAAAACCTTTCCAAAAACTTTGGGCATTTAGAGGTTATAAAAGACGTTTCCATTGATGTTCGTGAAGGTGAAGTTGTATGTGTTATCGGCCCTTCGGGAAGCGGTAAATCAACATTCCTTCGGTGCATAAATCGTTTGGAGGATATTACTTCCGGAAATATTACGGTTGACGGATACAATATTTCCGATAAGAAGACAAACATCAATAAGGTGCGCGAGAACATCGGTATGGTGTTCCAACACTTTAACCTTTTTAACAATTATGATGTTTTGGGAAATCTTATGCTTGCACCGGTTGACCTTAAAAAGGCAACAAAAGAAGAAGCTAAGGAAACCGCACTTAAAATGCTTAAAAAGGTTGGACTTGAAGATAAGGCAAATGCGTATCCTTCCCAGCTTTCGGGCGGACAGAAACAACGTGTTGCCATTGCCAGAGCGCTTTGTATGCATCCTGATGTTATGCTCTTTGATGAGCCGACATCCGCACTTGACCCTGAAATGGTAGGCGAAGTTTTAAATGTTATGAAGGACCTAGCGAAGGACGGTATGACAATGGTTATCGTTACTCACGAGATGGGATTTGCGCGTGAGGTTGCGGATAGAGTTCTGTTTATGGCAGACGGGTATATTATGGAGGAAGGTGCCCCGAAAGATGTCTTCGGAAATCCGCAAAATCCAAGAACACAGGATTTCCTCCGTTGTGTACTGTAAAATTTGATTAGATAAAAAGACTGCAAGCTTATATAAGTGAGCAGTCTTTGTTATAATAGGACATTTATGGTTATTAAAGGGGATATGTAAAATGAAGGCATATATTTTTCAACCGCAATATTCAAATGATTTATCATTATCGGATAAATTATTTGAAGATAAAATAAAGTTGCTTGAAGACTGCAAAGAAGATGCGGATATTATCGTTTTGCCTGAATACAGTGATATACCTTGTGTGACTTCCACAGAGGAAGAAACACTTTTTTATCATAACAGATATATGGAAAGGCTTATGGAAAAATGTGTTGAAACCGCACAAAGATGCAAAAGTCTTGTTGCCTTTAATGCTTTGGAAAATGTTGACGGCAAATATCGGAATACAACATTTGTTATAGATAAAAACGGAGAAATTATAGGTAAGTACTATAAGATGCATATTCCGCCGGGCGAGAAGCGTAAAAATGTAGATGATGAATACACAGAGGAGTTCTCGGAGCCGTATATAATTGAAGCAGACGGAGTCAGGTACGGATTTTTGACTTGCTATGATTTTTATTTTTATGAGTCATTTTCAAAAATTGCGAAAGCAGGCGTCGATGTGATAATAGGATGCTCGCATCAGCGAAGTGACACTCACAGCGCAATCGAAACATCGTGCCGATTTATTGCGTATAACACAAATGCTTATGTCTTGCGCTCCTCGATAAGCTTTGACGAAGGCGCAAAGGTTTGCGGAGCAAGTATGATTGTATCGCCCGAAGGCGAGGTCTTGCTTAATATGAAAGGAAAGTTCGGCGTAGGCACGGCAGAATTTGACCCGCACAAGAAATACTTAAAGCCTGCCGGCTTTGGCAGGGCAGACGCACCGCATTATATGTATATCGAGGAAGGAAGAACGCCCTGGAATTACAGGCAGTGCGGAAGTGCGATATGCTTAGCTGATAACCAAATGCCGTATCCGAGAGTTTGCGCATATCATGGCTTTTCAAAAGTTGCCCCGGAGAACAGTATGGCGGCGTTTGGAGCGGCAGTGGCACTCGGTGCGGAAGAAATAGGATTTGACTTATGGCTTACGAAGGATAAAGAGCTTGTATCGCTTCACGATTTCAACCTTGGAAATATATCCGACGGACACGGCAACGTGTGGGATTATAGTTATGAGGAACTTGAAAAGTTCGATTTCGGAGCAAAAAGCGGCGATGAGTTCAGGGGTTTAAAAATACTAAGGCTTGAAGATATACTTAAAAAGCTTGCCTGCCATACAATTATGAATATTCATATAAGGTTTGACGATGCGGAATGTATCGAAAGGGCAGTCAGGTTGATAAAGAAATATGATTGTGAGAAGCATATTTACTTCACATCTGCAAATGATGAAGTTTTAAAGTTTGTTAAGGAAAAATATCCGGAAATAAATCTTTGCGTCAGATGCAATGAAGAAAGTCCGTCTGAAACCGTGGACAGAGCGATTGCGATTGGCGCAAAAAAAGCAGAGATAGGTAAAGTATATTTAAACCGTGAAATAGTTGTGAGTGCTCACGCAAACGGTATTGCCTGCAATGCTTTTTTGGTGAATAATCAGGAAGAAATTGAAGAATATATTAAAATGGGAACAGACACCATATTGACCGAAAACTACTTTAAAATTGCACAGACTGCGGAGAAATTTAAAAATAGTTTGCAGGCGGAAGTATATCTTTTAAAAAATACTTGACAAGTTCAAAGAAATAGTATATAGTATTATAGTTCATGCTGTAATGCGTGGAGTTTGTCCAATTGTTATCGGAGGTGCTTTGGATGGAAAGACTCAGAACTTTAAACCATGTTGTAGGGAAGAAGCAATCCGAGAAAGCAATTAAGCAAGGAAGTGCCGATACGGCTTTTGTTGCAGAGGACACAGACCCATGGGTAAAGGCTCCGTTAATGGAGCTTTGCAAAGAAAACAAAGTGCCTGTAATTATGGTGCCGAGTATGCGTGAACTTGCAAAAGCGTGCCGTGTTGACGTTCCTACTGCGGTGGCGGTATTGCTTAAATAATCAGGTAAGGACACCAAGTGTGTTTTTATAAATTTTAAAGTATGGGGGTGAACATATTGCCAACATTTAACCAATTAGTAAGAAAAGGCAGATCTACTGTTGAGAAGAAGTCAACTGCTCCTGCTCTCTTAAAGGGTATGAATACCATTAAGAAGCGTCCGACAGACCAGGCTTCTCCGCAAAAGAGAGGTGTTTGTACTTCTGTAAGAACTATGACTCCTAAGAAGCCGAATTCAGCGCTTCGTAAGGTTGCCAGAGTTAAGCTTACAAACGGTATCGAGGTATCAGCGTATATCCCGGGTATCGGCCACAATCTTCAGGAACACAGTGTTGTTATGATTCGTGGCGGAAGAATCAAGGACCTTCCCGGTGTGCGTTATCACATTATTCGTGGTACACTTGATACTTCAGGTGTAGATGCACGCAGACAGGCAAGATCAAAGTATGGCGCAAAGGCGCCTAAATAAGCTGCGGCTTAACTAATTGAAAATGTAGTGCATATGTTGCTGATATAGATTTTGATACCTATTGGCCGCGTTATGCACGACAGTGCCCCAAGGAGGGGCGTTGAGTACCTTATGGTGAATAAACCTAATGAAGGAGGGGAAGAAAGTGCCAAGAAGAGGTCATATTGCCCGTCGTGATGTTTTGCCTGATCCGATGTATAACAGCAAGACTGTTACACGTTTGATTAACAACATTATGTTAGACGGCAAGAAGGGTGTCGCACAGAAAATCGTTTATGATGCGTTCGACATCATTAAGGAAAAGACAGGAAAGGATCCTGTTGAAGTATTTGAGGAAGCTATGAATTGCGTAATGCCTGTTTTGGAAGTTAAGGCTCGCCGTGTAGGTGGTGCAAACTATCAGGTTCCGATTGAGGTTCGTCCTGACAGACGCGAAACTTTGGGTTTAAGATGGATTACCGCTTACTCAAGAAAGCGTTCAGAACGCACTATGGCAGAAAGATTAGCTAATGAATTGCTTGATGCTATCAATAGCACAGGTGGTGCATTTAAGAAGAAGGAAGATACACATAAAATGGCAGAAGCAAATAAGGCATTTGCTCATTTCCGTTGGTAAGATGTGTCTTACCGCTATGATGGAAAGACGCATATGTGTAGAGAGGAGTTTTTATGGGTAGAGCTTTTTCATTGGAAAAAACCAGAAATATAGGCATCATGGCTCATATTGATGCCGGTAAGACTACTACCACAGAGCGTATTTTGTTCTATACAGGTCGTATTCATAAAATCGGTGAAACTCACGAGGGTGCTTCACAGATGGACTGGATGGAGCAGGAGGCTGAGCGTGGTATTACTATTACTTCTGCTGCTACAACTGCACAGTGGAAAAACCATCGTATCAACATCATTGATACACCGGGACACGTTGACTTTACCGTAGAGGTTGAGCGTTCACTTCGTGTTCTTGATGGTAGTGTAACTGTTCTTTGTGCAAAGGGCGGCGTTGGGCCTCAGTCTGAAACCGTTTGGCGTCAGGCTGATAAGTATCGTGTACCGAGAATGGTATATGTAAACAAGATGGACATCATGGGTGCAGATTTCTATAATGTTGTAGACATGATGAAGACAAGACTTAAATGTAACGCTGTTCCGATTCAGTTGCCTATTGGCGCTGAGGAGGACTTTAAAGGCCTTATCGACCTTATCCAGATGAAGGCATATGTTTATTATGACGAACTCGGTCAGGATGAAAGAGTTGAAGAAATCCCTGCCGATATGATGGATAAGGCTCAGGAGTACCGCAGTGCATTGCTTGAAGCTGTTGCAGAAACAGATGAAGAGTTGATGGACAAGTATTTAGAAGAAGGCGACCTTACCGAAGACGAAATCAAGAAGGCTATTCGCAAAGCTACTATTGCAAACGAGATGGTTCCTGTTCTTTGTGGTTCTTCATATAAGAACAAGGGTGTACAGAATATGCTTGATGCAGTAGTTGATTTTATGCCGTCTCCGCTTGATGTACCGCCTATTCAGGGTATTGTTCCGAGAACAGAGGAAACTACTGTTCGTCATTCTTCTGATGAAGAGCCTTTTGCAGCTCTTGCATTTAAGATTGCAACAGACCCGTTTGTAGGTAAGCTTGCATTCTTCCGTGTATATTCGGGAACACTTAACAGCGGTTCACACGTTTATAACTCAGTTAAGGATAACAAAGAGAGAATCGGCCGTATTCTTCAGATGCACGCTAACAACAGAGAAGATATAGATACTGTTTACGCAGGTGATATTGCTGCTGCTGTTGGTCTTAAAAATACAACAACCGGTGATACTCTTTGTGACGAGAAGGCTCCTGTTATTCTTGAGTCTATGGAATTCCCGGAACCGGTTATCCGTGTTGCGATAGAGCCAAAGACAAAGGCAGGTCAGGAAAAGATGGGTATTGCTCTTTCAAAGCTTGCGGAAGAAGACCCAACCTTTAAGACATACACAGATGATGAAACAGGACAGACAATTATCGCCGGTATGGGTGAGCTCCACTTGGAGATTATCGTTGACCGTCTTTTGCGTGAATTTAAGGTAGAAGCTAATGTTGGTAGTCCTCAGGTTTCATACCGTGAAACTATCCGCAACAGTGTTCATGTAGACCATAAGTACGCAAGACAGTCAGGTGGTAAAGGTCAGTACGGACATGTTGTTATGGATATGGAACCGTTGGAGCCGGGCGCAGGTTATGTCTTTGAAAACAAGATTGTCGGCGGTGCTATTCCTAAGGAATATATCCCTGCGGTTGATGCCGGTATTCAGGGCGCAATGCAGACAGGTGTTTTAGCCGGATATCCTGTTGTAGATGTTAAGTGCACATTGGTTGATGGTTCGTACCATGAAGTCGATTCATCAGAAATGGCATTTAAGATTGCAGGTTCAATGGCGTTTAAGGACGGTTGTCGCAAGGCTAATCCTGTTATTATGGAACCTATCATGAAGGTTGTTGTAAACGTACCTGAGGATTATATGGGCGATGTTATGGGCGATTTGAACTCACGTCGTGGACAGATTCAGGGTATGGAAGCAAGACCGGGTGCACAGGAGATTACCGCACATGTTCCGCTTTCTGAGATGTTTGGTTATGCAACAGAGCTTCGTTCAAGAACTCAGGGCCGTGGTCAGTATTCTATGGAACCAAGCCACTTTGAGGAATTACCGAAGAGCCTTGCAGAGAAGATTATCAAGGAAAGAAACCAGGCTGAGAACTAATTCTCAAAAAATTTTATAAAAACTATTGAAATTATTTTAATTTAATAGTAAAATAATTATTATTAGAAAATTTATTAAATTACCATATTCTATTTATTAGGAGGAAAGAAAAATGGCAAAGGAAAAATTTGAAAGAACCAAGCCCCATGTTAACATTGGTACAATCGGCCACGTTGACCACGGTAAGACAACTTTGACAGCTGCAATTACCAAGGTTTTGGCTATGGATGGTAAGGCACAGTACGAAGCTTACGATATGATCGATAAAGCTCCGGAAGAAAGAGAAAGAGGTATCACGATTTCTACAGCTCACGTTGAGTATGAGACAGAGAATCGTCACTATGCACACGTTGACTGCCCCGGACACGCTGACTATGTTAAGAACATGATCACCGGTGCTGCACAGATGGACGGTGCTATCTTGGTTGTATCTGCAGCTGATGGTCCTATGCCTCAGACAAGAGAGCACATCTTGCTTTCACGTCAGGTTGGTGTACCATACATCGTTGTATTTATGAACAAGGTTGACCAGGTTGATGACGAAGAGCTCTTAGAGCTTGTTGAAATGGAAATCAGAGACCTTCTTACCGAGTACGAGTTCCCGGGTGATGATATCCCGATTGTAAAGGGTAGTGGTCTCCAGGTATTGGAATGCGCATCAACAGATCCGAGCGATCCTACTTATGCTTGCATTCACGAGCTTATGGCTGCTGTTGACAGTTATATCCCGACACCTGAAAGAAAGAGCGATCTTCCTTTCTTGATGCCTATCGAGGATATCTTCTCAATTACCGGTCGTGGTACTGTTGCTACAGGTAGAGTTGAGAGAGGACGTCTTAATATGTCTGACGAAGTTGAAATCGTTGGTTTGTCAGATGAAACACGCAAGGTTGTTGTAACAGGCATTGAGATGTTCAGAAAGCTTCTTGATTATGCAGAAGCAGGCGATAACATCGGTGCATTGCTCCGTGGTGTTGCTCGTGATGAAATCGAAAGAGGACAGGTTTTGGCTAAGCCGGGTACTATTACACCTCACACAAAGTTTAAGGGCGAAGTTTACGTTCTTACTAAGGATGAAGGTGGTCGTCATACCCCGTTCTTCACAAACTACAGACCTCAGTTCTATTTCAGAACAACTGACGTTACAGGCGTTGTAAACCTTCCTGACGGTGTTGAAATGTGTATGCCCGGTGATAACATCACTATGAGCGTTGAACTTACAACAACAATCGCTATTGAAGAAGGTCTCCGTTTCGCTATCCGCGAAGGCGGACGTACTGTTGGTTCAGGCGTTGTTTCTGAAATCATTGCTTAATTTCAGTGCTTTAAGAGAGTCGTGCTTTGCACGACTCTTTTTTCTATGTTTAGCAGAGCAAAAATTCGATAAATATTGCATTTTGTATTGACTTCTTTTGTGAAATGTATTAAAATATGATTGATTTTTTGTATTTAATTTTATGCAATGGAGGAATATAAGATGAAAAGGTATTTAAGTTTGTTTTTGAGCGCCTGCTTATTGCTCACAACACTTGTAGCTATACCAATGTATACAAGTGCAGAAGCAAGCGGCACAGTAGGTGGCGTTACGTGGACGCTTGATGATAGCGGCGTGCTTACTTTATCCGGCTCGGGCACTGTTTCTACAAGTCCATGGGCGGAGGATTATTCCACAAATATTAAAAAAGTGGTTATCGGAAAAGATATTGCCGAATTTGATTATATTTCATTCCAATATGACTATCCGAATTTAACCGCTTTTGAGGTAGAGGACGGAAATGCCGCTTATAGCGCTGTAAACGGCGGTTTGCTTGATGCAAGCGGAGAAACCTTTTTGCTTTTCCCGTGCGGCGGCACAGGGCAGTATTTTATTCCGAATGGCGTTAAAACTATCGACGAAAGTGCTTTTGAAAGCTGCGAGAAGGTAACATCTGTCATTGTTCCAGCCGGTGTTACCGAAATCGCTGACTATGCTTTTATGGAGTGCAGCTCTCTTGCAAATGTATATTTGCCTGACAGTGTTGAAGCTTTGGGATTTTGGGCATTTTACGGTTGTGGCTTGACGGCGATTAACCTTCCTGCCGGTTTAACCGAAATATCGGCGGAAACATTTTCATCTTGTTTTTCTTTAACCGACGTCTTTGTACCAAGTTCGATTATGTACATTGAAGCAGGTGCATTTGACGGTTGTAATATAACAAATGTTTACTATGCTTGCAGCGAAGATGATAGAATGTTTATGACCGTTGATGACGAAGCTATCGCTGATGCAAATGAAACGTTTGATGCAACAGGCGTTCCGGGACTTGTTACACCGGAGCCGACACCGGAGCCGACGGCTGAACCGACACCTACACCGGAGCCGGTTGACGACAGAGAATGGGAAACACTTGTTACAATAGCACCTAAGGACTTTACAAAGATTAGCGGCAGTGGTGGTGCAGGCGTTTTAGGTGCAGTAAAGACAACTGCTACCATCAATGATACACTTGTTAAGGCAAACATTACAGGCTTTGCCGGTTCTCTTACGACAAGTCTTTGGTATGCAAGTAAGTACAGTAACTTTGCAGGTGTTGAGCCTAAATTGCTTACAGAGAATAAGCCTGCTATCTTAGAAGATAAGGCTTATATGATTAGTCGTGGCGATGTGCGGGACGGCGGTGACTGGGCATCACCTAAGTCAGGTATGGCGATTACTCCTGTATTTGCCGGAAACGAGCTTAAAGTCGGTGATACAATCAAGATTACTGCTTGGGTATATGTAGAGGAAATTGTAAACGCATTTGGCTCTTATGATATGGCAAAAGACCAGACAACTCCTGTAAATACAAGAATGTGGGTTTGCCGTCCGTGGCAGAGCGTAACAGATACAGGTTATAATAACGGCGGTGAAGTTCCGTCAATGACAGTGAATAAGACAACCAAGCCGGGCGAGTGGACAAAGGTTTCTCTTGAATACACAGTTACAAAAGAAAATCAAAATGCGGTAGATTTGCAGATTGATAACGCTCCTGTTGCACCGAATACCGCTTATCCTAAGACAACGTACTTTGCAGGTGCGATTGTTCAAAGAGAGATTGAGCCGGTAGTTACACCTTCACCGGAGCCGACAGCTAAGCCGACTCCTGACCCGGAGAGCCTTGCAAAGGTAGAGATAGGTGATATTTCTGCCGAGGATATGGGTACATACTATAATGTATCCGTACCGTATACCATTGATAAGTGGACAGACGGAATGAGTCTTGGCGTAATCGTATATGATGTTACCGATGTAATAGCGGGCGAGGAAGCACCTTCAACAACCATTGCGACCATTACACAGGCTCCTGCAAGCGAGGAGGGCGAAGTTCTTAAATTCAAAGTTGCAAAGAAAGACGGTGGCGATACTCAGGGCGTAGCATTTGATTATGGCTCAACAATGCTTGTAAAGATTGGCTCAACCTTGATGCTTACACCTGCGTCTAAGACATTTACATTCCCTGATGCTCCGAAGTTTGGAATTTATGCTAACCCGGAGTGCAGTCAGGTTGTTGGTGAAAGTGATTTAAGAGGTACGGTTTATGTAAAAGCCGAGGATGCAAATGTTACCGGTGCAAGCTTGATGATTGGCGTATATGATAAAGACAACAGACTTGTTGGATTTAGTAAAGTTGATAACGCAGCAGTATGTGCGATTACACTCCCTGCCGAGTTCGCTACGGTCAAGGCATTCCTTTGGGATGCTGATATGCAGCCTGTTATTTTAAATGCTCTTGTCGCCGAGAATAAGACACCAAAGCAGACAGGCGGTAGCAGCAGAAGTGGCGGAAGTGTTCCGAAGAGTGAGCCTGTCCAGGTACCAAGCGGTGGCGGCGTTATTTCTGAATAATAATTTGTTCTTTTAAAAGGAGGATAAAAATGAAAAAAATAGTGAGCGTTATAGTTGCAATCTTTATGCTTGCAACGATGGTAGTGAGTGTTCCGCTTATCGCAAATGCAACAGGCGAGCCGAGAGTTACAATAGACGGTATATCCGCAGACGAGGGCGAGGAATACTACAAGATTTATGTATCGTATACAATAGAGAACTGGGCAGAAGAAATGGAGCTTGCAGTGCTTGCTTATAATGTCACGGATATCGTGACCGGTACAGAGAATATTACAAGCACTCCTGTCGGATTTGTTTCACAGGAGGTTGCCGAAGTAGATGGCGGCGTTTTGGAATTTGAGGTAAAGAAGTCAGACGGAACAGAAGATGAGCTTATCGCTTCATTTGCACCTGAATCCGTAATGCTTGTAAAAATCGGTGTAGACGGAAGTGCAATTTCATCTGCAAAGACTTATGTATTCCCTGAGGAGGGAGTTGACCCGAGCGCTGCACAAATCAGATTGTATGCTAATAGTGATTGCTCACAGGCATTGACAAGTCTTTCCGGTACTGCATATGCAAAAATCGAAAACACAGATACAACAGACCTTAGCTTGATTGCCGCAGGATATGATTCAAGCGGTAAGATTATCTTCTTCACAAAAGTTGACGGAAGTGAGATTGCGGAAATCGACACAGAGGGTTGTGCTTATATTAAGGCATTTGCGTGGGATTTCTCGGAAATAGTACCGATGCTTGACTCTGTAAAATTCCCAAAATAAAATAGGTGATGTTAAAAAAGCCCAGACCGCTAAAAGACAGAGGTGTCTTTTAGCTATGCACAAACTACACCTCTCGGCGTACCCTATGTACGCCTTCGGGTTAGGTTTGTCCATTCTGAACATTTTTACCTATCACCTATAAAAGGTTTATGCATTTGCTGTGGCTTCCCCATCAAGGGGAAGCCTTTTTTGTGAAGTTCCGGTTAAAAAATCCTTGCAATGATGATAAAAATATGGTATTATTACTCAGTACAGATAAATACGGAGGTTTAAATATGAAAGAGCAATTATCATCAATTAAAAATGCCGCTATGACCGCTTTGAAAAATGCGGCAGATTTAGATGCTATAGAGAATTTAAGAATACAGTATTTAGGCAAAAAGGGCGAGCTTACCGCTATTATGAAGGAAATGGGTAAGCTTTCCGCAGAGGAAAGACCTGTTATCGGTCAGCTTGCCAATGAAATACGCACCTCTCTTGAAACTGCCATTGAGGAGAAGAAAGCGGACCTTGAAGCAAAGGCAGAAGCAGAGAAGCTTGCAAAGGAAACCATTGATGTTACTATGCCGGGAAAGGCGGCAGCACTTGGCAGAAAGCATCCGCTTCGCAGTGTGCTTGATGACCTTAACAGTATCTTTACGGGTATGGGATTTTCTATTGCGGAGGGTCCTGATGTTGAGCTTGATTATTATAACTTTGAAGCACTTAACATTCCAAAAGACCATCCGGCACGTGATACACAAGATACATTTTATATTGATGAAAATATCGTGCTCAGAACTCAAACATCGCCTGTGCAGATTCGTGTTATGGAACAGCAAAAGCCACCGATTCGCATTATTGCACCGGGGCGTGTATACAGAAGTGATGCCGTTGACGCTACCCACTCACCTGTTTTCCATCAGGTAGAAGGACTTGTAATTGACAAGGGTATTACAATGGCAGACCTTAAAGGCACGCTTGAAGTTTTCGTGCATAAGCTTTACGGACCTGAAACAAAGCTCAGATTTCGTCCTCATCACTTCCCATTTACGGAGCCGAGCGCAGAGGTTGATATTTCCTGCTTTAACTGTGGCGGAGAGGGATGCCGTATTTGTAAAGGCGAAGGCTGGATAGAGATATTAGGTTGCGGTATGGTTCATCCAAAGGTTTTAGAGGGCTGTCAAATTGACCCAAGCGAGTATTCGGGATTTGCCTTTGGTATCGGTTTGGAGCGTGTGGCGATGTTCAGATACGGGATTGACGATATACGCCTGTTTTATGAGAACGATGTACGCTTCTTGGAGCAGTTCTAAAAATAACCTTAGATTAGAATGGAGAAATAAAAATGAAATTACCACTTTCATGGCTAAATGATTATATGAACTTTACCGGCATTGACAATCCTACATATATGCACAAGATGACGATGACCGGTTCTATTGTTGAAGGAATTGATAACCCCGCTGCTGAATTTAAAAATGTAGTTGTGGGCAGAATATTAAAGATAGAAAAACATCCCGATGCCGACAAGCTTGTTGTGTGTCAGGTTGATGTTGCTGAGGATAAGCCGATACAGATTGTAACAGGTGCAAAAAATGTATTTGAGGGTGCAGTTGTCCCTGTGGCTAAGCATAAGAGCACACTTCCCGGCGGTGTAAAGATTACCAAGGGTAAACTCCGTGGTGTTGAGAGCTTTGGTATGATGTGCTCTACCGATGAGCTTGGCATATCTGAGGAGCGTGCAACAGGAATTTTAATCCTCCCTGATGATACTGAAATCGGTGCAGACATAACAAAGGTACTTGGACTTGATGAGAGCGTTGCGGATTTTGAAATTACTTCAAACCGTCCCGACTGTATGAGTATTATCGGTCTTGCCCGTGAAACTGCGGCAACATTTGACCTTGATTTTAAAGTTCCGGCAGTTACAGTGCCTGAAAATAATGAAGATGTAAATGATTATGCCTGCGTAGAAATTACGGATAGTGCATTATGCTCACGCTTCTGCGGCAGAGTTGTAAAAAATGTAAAGATTGGGCCGTCACCGGAGTGGATGCAAAAGCGTCTTAAAGCTTGCGGAATTCGTGCCATCAACAATGTTGTTGATATTACCAACTATATTATGCTTGAATACGGTCAGCCGATGCATGCGTATGACCTTGAAAATGTAGAGGGCAGAAAGATTATTGTCCGCTCTGCAACCGAGGGAGAGCAGCTTGAAACATTGGACGACCAGCCGAGAACTTTAAATTCATCTATGATTGTGATTTCCGATGCAAAGCGTGCAATCGGTGTTGCAGGCGTAATGGGCGGTGCAAATTCAGAGGTTACGGACAGTACAACTACCGTTCTTTTTGAGGCGGCAACCTTTGACGCAGTTAAGGTAAGGCGTGGTGCAAAGGCTCTTGGAATGCGTACAGATGCTTCCGCACTTTTTGAAAAGGGTTTGGACACCGAGAATTGTGAGCCTGCCATTAACCGTGCCTGTGAGCTTTTGGCGCAGATGGGCGGAGAGGTTGTCGGCGGTATGATTGATGTATACCCTGAAAAGAAACAACCAAAGGTTTTAAGCCTTGATGTTGACGAAATCAATACATTTTTAGGTACGGATATTTTAAAGTCGGATATGGTAAAGTATCTTGAAAAGCTTGACTTTAAGGTTGACGGTGACAAAATTACAGTTCCTACATTCCGTGGCGATATAGAATATATGGCAGATATTGCAGAGGAAGTTGCCCGTATTTACGGATACGAGGCTATCCCATCGGCAATGATAAAGAGTGTTGTTTTAGCCGGCGGCAAAAATCAAAAGCAGAAGCTTGAAGACGACTTGCGCAGTATTTTGACCGCACAAGGTCTTTTGGAGAGTATGACATATTCCTTCCTTGACCCTAAGGATTTAAAAGCAGTCGGTGTTGGTGAAGATGTGCCGGTGATAAAGATTTCCAATCCGTTAGGTGAGGAAAACAGCGTTATGCGCAGAGAAATGCTTTCGTCAATGTTTAAGACATTGCGTATAAATTTAAGCAGACGTAATCCAAAGGCGGCTATGTTTGAGCTTGGCAAGGTTTATATTCCGACAGAGGAGGGTAAGCTCCCTGATGAAAAGCAGGTTCTTGCGCTTGGTATGTATGGCGATGTTGATTTTTATGACCTTAAAGGCGTTGTGGAAACAACCCTCAGCCGCATAGGCGTAGCGGATGTGACTTTTGTTACAGAGAGCGGTCTTTATGCTTATCATCCGGGCCGCACCGCAAAGGTGTTTGCCGGTGATAGAGAAATCGGCGTTTTGGGACAGGTACATCCAAGGGTTGCAAATGTCTTTAAGCTTGGCACAGAGGTCTATGCTGCAGAGCTTGACTTTGATGCTATGCTTGAAGTGTCAAATACCGAGAAGCACTTTAAGGCACTTCCGAAGTTCCCTGCAACAGGCAGAGATATTGCGATTGTTGTTGATAAGACAACACCTGTCGGAGAGATTACAAAGATTTTTGATAAGCAAAATTCAGAAATTTTGGAAAGTTATTCACTCTTTGATGTGTACGAGGGTGCACAGGTGCCGGACGGCAAAAAGAGTGTCGCATATAACCTTGTGTTCCGCAGCAGCGACCGCACGCTTACAGATGAAGAAGTAGACAGTTTGATGAAGAATATTTTAGCGGAGCTTCAAAGCACACTCAGTGCGGAGCTTAGATAGCTTAAAAACTTTTTAGAAAGAGGTGCATAAGATGGACGACAAAAATATAATGGATACCGTGAAGTTTAAGGTTGAAGCCGAGCGTCCCATTAAGCCGGAAGAAATCGTTATGACGGTTTATGAGGCTCTTGTTGAAAAGGGCTACAATCCGATAAATCAGATTGTAGGATACATTTTATCAGGTGACCCTTCATATATCACCGCTCATAAAAATGCACGAAGCCTTATACGAAAGTTAGAGCGTGACGAAATACTCGAAGCCTTGGTCGCTTCGTATATAGAAACACACAAAAAGTAAAAACGGTGATGTTATTTCAAAACGGGCGGTCGGTGACTGCCCGTTTTTGCGTTTTGTGTGTATTACGCCGCAGGAATCGCCCCTACGGCACAGTATTCAAAAAACATTTCTTACACTTCTTTAACAAATCCCCGAAAACGCTTGAAGTTTTCAGAAAATATGTTATAATTTAGCCAGGTAAGAATAAATTTTTATAAATGGAAGGAGTTTTCAAATGAAAGCAAAAAGAATTCTGGCAGTTGTATTGTCGGCACTTATGATTTTATCAAGTCTTCCGATGATGGCATTTGCCGCAGAAGAAACAATGTTTGACAACTTCAAGGCTGTTCAGGCTTACACAGACGGACAGTTTGAAGATGTTAAAAACACAGACTGGTTTTCTGAGAATGTAGAATCTGTATTTGTGTTTGGACTTATGGTAGGCAGAAGTGAAACTGAATTCGCTCCGGAGGATAATATGACGGTTGCGGAAGCGTTCACCATTGCCGCACGCCTTAGCTCCATATATAAGACAGGCAAAGCAGAGTTTGTGCAGGGCGAGCCGTGGTATCAGGTATATGCCGATTATTGCAAGGTAAACGGCATTGCGGATATTGCAAATTATAATCCTGATGCTTTGATTACAAGAGGACAGTTTGCAGAAGTTTTTGCAAACGCACTTCCTGAGGAAGCACTTGCAGAAATTAACGAAATTGCAAACGGTGCAATTCCTGATGTAAAAGAAGGTGACGCATTCGTTGAGGCGATTTACGAGCTTTACCGTGCAGGCATTCTTGTAGGTAATGACGAATACGGCACATTTGCACCGAACAGTAATATCAAGAGAATGGAAGTTGTCGCAATCACAGGCAGAATGGCAGTTCCTGCTCAGAGAAAAAAGATTTCGTTAAAAGCTGAAAAATCAAACACAACAAATGCATTGAAGTTTGCGCAATCCGGCGGATATTCCGGCGAAAGCAGCGATAAGAAAACAACCAAGACTTTGGCGCAAATCCTTGCAACAAATAAGGATTTTCCTGAATCCGAAAATGATATTGCACCGGATAACGCATGGGTAAATGAAGATGACTCCGATTGCAGAGCATTTATTTTGGCTATCGAAAAAGATAAGTTTTTATTATTTAAAAATTCCGAGACTTCTATGAGCATTCGCCAAGATGCAAAATTCGTAAAGAGCGGCAACAATTATGTTTTTGGCAGTGAAAAAACAGGCACTTCTATTACCTGCATTATGAAAAACGGAAAACTCACCGCTATAAAATTAAACATAGTCGGTTCTGATATTAACGGTACATACTCCGCATCGACTGCACCGGAAACCAA
>JAZLIC010000143.1:0-4356 GCA_045617225.1 Clostridia bacterium | reverse complement strand
ACGATTGTTTCAGACAGCCTTTTTTAATGAACAATGAATAATTGCGGTGCAAAATCGCTCTGCGATTTTGATTGAATAAATCGGAAAATAAATTTTACCGTTATATGGAACGGGCGGTCACATAGGGACCGCCCCTACGGCGTAATACCGCAATGTAAAAATTATTTTCGCAATAAAACGACACTCTCTTTTTCTACAAATTTGTTAAAATTTATAAAATAGATTGAAATTTTGTGATTTATGTGTTATTGTTCAAATATCAATTCTTTTCGGAGTGGTAGTATGTTTAAGGTTGTATATGAGGATAAATCCGTATCGTATGATAAGGCGGTGCTTTTATCTTCCGCAATGGACGATTTGGGTATATCAAAAATCCGTCCGTGCGGAGGGCAGGGTATTTGCGGCAAATGCAAAGTTATCGCAAACGGCAGAGAAGTCCTCTCTTGCAGAACTTATGTGTCGGAGGATACTTATATAGACAGTATCGAAGATGAAACGGATATTCAGGGATTGATTTACGGATATATGCCTTCTGTCGGCGGAGAACCGCTTTTAAACGAAGGATATGCTTTGGTTATGGACATCGGAACCACAACCGTTGCAGGGTATGTATATAAATTCCCTGAGGGTGAATGTGTAAGCCGAAAAGCTGTTATAAACCCACAGGTTAAGTATGGGGCAGATGTTATATCACGAATAGAATTTTGCGTAAGCGGCGGTCTTGAAACATTACGGCAGAGCATACAAAAGGTTAAAGAAGAATTATCGGATGGCAAGAAGATAAAAAAGTGTGTTATAACGGGCAATACGGCTATGCTGCATATTTTTATGGGATTTGAGCCGAGCGGACTTGCAACAGCACCATTTTTGCCAAAGTCGTTATTCGGAAAGTGGTATGGGGACTTTTATCTGCCACGCTCTATAGGTGCATATGTGGGTGCGGATATTACTGCCGGAATTTTGGCAAGCGGAATGTGTGATAAAAAGACCGCATTTTTGGTTGATATAGGCACAAACGGAGAGATGGTACTGCTCAATAAGGGCAGACTTGTATGCTGCTCTGCACCGGCAGGGCCCGCTTTTGAGGGTGCAGGGATTTCGATGGGTATGCAGGCGCTTCCCGGTGCAATAGATAAGGTGTATATTAAAGGCGGCGAGGTAAAGTATACCACTATTGATAATCAAAAGCCAAAGGGTATCTGCGGCAGTGGACTTATAGATGCCATAGCCTGTATGAGAGAACTTTGGGTTATTGATAAGACAGGCTTTATGGAAGATGATTTTGAGATAGGGGACAGCGGCATATTTATTACAAAGGACGATGTAAGGGCAGTTCAACTTGCAAAATCTGCAATCAGAAGCGGAATAGACACCCTGTTAAATAATGCCGATGTGTCACTTTCGGAGATAGAGGCGTTTTATATCGCAGGCGGATTTGGCAGTTATATTGATAAAGAGAGTGCCGCAAAAATAGGTTTGATACCAAGTGAGGTTTTGGATAAAGCAATCGTAATCGGCAATGCGTCGCTGAGCGGCGGCGTGATGATGCTTAAAAGCAAGGAGTGCCTTGAAAGGTCAGAAGAAATAGGGAAAATGGCAACAGAGATACCGCTTTCAACCGATGCTTATTTTGAAAAGAAGTATATAGAAAATATGATGTTTTAGAATAGATTGTGCCGAGGAGCGGCGGAAGGGAGATAAGATGAAAAAGTTTTTATTCTCGATATGTGTGTTTGCGTATTTGGTATTTGTTACCGTCACCATAAAGGTAAACCCAAAAATATTTCCTGTCAAGGCTATTATAAAGGCTATCGGCAAGTTGCCGAAGAATATGACTGTCACATTATTACTGATAGGAATTATGGCGATAGTGTCAATTATAATCTATATAAGCGCAAAGAAAGCAGGTGGAAAAAATGGCAAATAGGCGTGAAAGTATACCGGGATATTTGTATGCACTTGACGGACTTCGTGCCCTTTCGCTTATAATGATTTATGTCTTTCATTCGTGGCAACAGTCTTGGATTTCGTTCTATATTAAACTGCCGAGCGGAAAGGTGCTTGATTTTTTAAATCAGTTCCAGAGATACGGATATATTGCAATCGACTCTTTTTTTGTGCTTAGCGGATTTTGCCTTTTTTATCCGATTGCAAGAAGTATGTTCGGCGAGGGTAAGGAAATAAATTGGAAGGAGTTTTATATAAAGAGGACAAAAAGAATACTTCCATCTTATATCCTGCTCTTGATTGTTATGTGGTTTATACCTGACCTTTCTGCGTTGAAGTTTGGAAGCTTTAAAGATTATTTAAGACATTTCTTTGCCTTTGTGACATTCAGCCAAAACCGTACCGGCGTTACCTACGGAAGTATGATTTCAACCGCTTGGACACTTGGTATAGAGGTGCAGTTTTATTTGTTGTTCCCCTTTATTGTTAAAGCTTTCCGTAAAAAGCCTGTTTTAACTTACATAGTATCTTTGGCAGTGTGTGAGGCACTTCGCCTTTATGCAATAAGTCATTTTGAAGCGGCAAATACCATTCAGGGACTTATGATTTTCTATATTGATATTTTTGTTATGGGTATGCTTTGTGCTTATTTTGTGGTATATGCCAAGCATAAGCTCCCGAATATGGATAAGCTTAAAATCCCTATGACGATTATGTCGGTTTTGTTTGCACTGCTTGCATATTATTATATGCGTTGGATGGGCAATTTCAGACCGGATGGTGGGGTAACATACCCCGATGCCATACACCGCTTTATGTACAGACCGATACTTTATTTTGCGATTGCAGGCTTTATATTTACCGCTTGCTTTTCTATGAAGTTCTGGGAGAAGGGGATATGGGGCAACAAGCTTGCTATGTTCCTGTCTACTGTTTCTTATAACTTTTACTTGTGGCATCAGAATATACATATTTACTTTAAACGCAACCCTGTTGAATTTTTATATACTGCCGCAGATGCGGAAAATCATCTGCATACACCGATGCTTAAATTTATGATTTTCACGGGGCTTTTGAGTTTGGCAATAGCAACTTTTGTCACATATTTGGTGGAAATACCGATTTATAAATATGGCTTTGTAGGCTATATAAAGCGGATAAAGGGATTCTTTACCAAAAAAGGTGTTGAAACTTCGTGAAATATGTGATATAATACAAACGATAATTTTGTTATGGAGATGAAATTGTGATAGAAAAAAGTTTTTTTAGCGACGGAGATATAAACTTGTGCTATTACGAAACACCAAACGACGGTAAGCCGTTGGTGTTAATTCATGGTGCAGGCGTTGACGGTATGCACTTTAAAGAGGCAATTAAATATCTTTCAAAGTTTTTCCATGTATATTCTATCGACTGTTACGGACACGGTGAGAGCCTTCATGATAAAAGCAAATACACGGTGACGGATATTGGCGAAGCGGTAATTCATTTTGTCAAAACGGTGATAAAAGAGAATGTGCAAATTCTGGGACATTCCTTGGGCGGATTTGTTGCAACCTATGTTGCGGCAAAAAGTAACTTGTGCGACAGATTGATTTTGGAAGATGTGCCTTTGTTTAATGTGCAGGGAGAGGATAAGAAGAACTCCCTTTATTATCGTGATTTTATTACTTTGTGCCATAAGTTTGTGTCACAATCAAAGGAGAAGAACTTTCCGCTCTACTATTTTAAAAACAATTATTTATGGAAGCAGATAAGCAAGGATATCCCCGAAAAGAAGCTTACAAAGATGATGGCGGCAGCTGAAAAATGTTTTGGTGATGATAAAAAGAAATTAAAAATTCCCGGTTATCCGAAAGAAGCATTATATGCTTTTGAGGGGATGAAGAACTTTGACCCATATTTCGGCGAAGCATTTTATAACGACAGCTTTCATAACGATATATCTTATGATGCCCTTCTTAAAGATGTTTGGTGTGAAACCTTCTTCTTTAAAGCAAATCACAGGTTTACAGACGACGGCATTTTTATAGGTGCAATTGACGATGACGGACTCACTAAGGCAACGGGACTTCTTAGGTCTTGCAGCGTTACCTGTTTTGATTGCGGTCATAATATACATAAGATAATGCCGAAAGCTTTTGCAGAACACATTTAGGGAATGTTAAAACGCCCGAGAACGAACAAACTACACCAACATAGGAAATAGGGATTAGGAATTAGAGAATAGGTTTATGCCCATCTTTGAGGGATAAAACAAATTTTACGGCTAATAGTAGGGGCGCCCCTGTGTGGGCGCTCGTTTTTGCGTGATTTTTATGTCCTGCGGTGTGGACGCCCGAACAGGCGAATTTAACTGAAAAAAGCACCGACTTTGTCGGTGCTTTTTTCTGGCGTGCCGCAGAAGAT
>JAZLIC010000142.1:0-4012 GCA_045617225.1 Clostridia bacterium | reverse complement strand
ATGCTCTTTATGCTTCCTGCGGCATCTATGACATAATCACAGCCTTCACCGTTTGTCAGCTCATTTACTCGTTTTATTACATCCTCATTCCCTGCATCTATGACATAATCAGCACCGAATTTCTTTGCATATTCAAGTCTTTGCTGTCCTCTTGCCGATACAATTACCTTTTTTGCACCGGACAGTTTTGCCGACTGCGTAAAGGCTATTCCGGCAGGTCCTGCACCCTGAATCAATACGGTTGAGCCGAGTCTTATTCCCGTGCGAAGTATAGCACCAAATGGGCAGGCAATGCTTTCCAAAATTGCCGCATCTCTAAATGGTATGCTCTCAGGTAGGTGTACAAGGCACTGAATTGGTACTTTTACATACTCCGCATAACCCCCGTCATACGGTTCATATCCGATTTCCTGCCTTTCGGAGCATTGTTCTCTTCTTCCGCTTTTGCAGGCTATGCAATGTCCGCACGAAATTATGGTGTCAACAACAATTCTGTCACCGCATTTCCAGCCGGCACTGTTTTTACCAACCTCGTCAATCACTCCGGCTATTTCATGCCCTAAAATATGCGGAGGTTTAGCAAGAGTTACATTTCCGTTTATCATATGTATATCGGTTGCACACACGCCAACTGCTTTAACTTTAACAACCGCAAAGCCTTCCTCAACCGTCGGCTTTGGTGCATCTATTATGCTTATATGTCCGATTTTGTCCCAAAGTGCTGCCTTCAAATTAAATCACTCCTAACTTCCTGAGTTCTGTATCAATGGCTGACTTCATGCTTTCAAGTTTTGCTCTGTCCTCCGCCTGACAAGTTCCCATATCAAAACCACGTCTTGAGAAAATATACTTATAACCACTTGGGAACATAGCAGAATCCGCTAATCTCAAAAGTCTTAAATAGCTTTGATTAAGCGTATTTGCTTCGACAATTTTGCCCTCATTAAACAGCGAATAGATTTTTGCATTTATTTCGGGAAGAATTACCGAAAATGCAGTCATACTGCCACGGCAGCCGCACAAAAGTGACGGTACCAAGCAGTCGTCCGTTCCGCTCATCAAGGAAAAATCAGTTCTGTTTCTGTTTATTATATCAACCTCATGGGCAATTTGCTTCATATTTGCCGATGAGTCCTTCATTGCAACAATTCTTTTTTTATCAAGAAGTCTTTCAAATACGGGTATTTCTATGGTGTTGGTAAACATTGGTATGCGATACAAAAGTATGTCGCAAATATCCTCGTCGGCAAGACTTGCATAGTATCTTAAAACATCCTCCGCACCCATTGTGAAGTAATATGGCGGACAAATAACAGCCGTTTCGTAACCAAGAGATGTCGCGAACTTCATATAGTCCACGGTGGTTTGGTAGTTTGGCGATGATGCACCTGCAAGCAGTTTCTTTTTGCCACCGAAAAAGTCCATTGCAAATTTCAGCATTTTTTTATTTTCATCGGGCGAAAGGCTGATAAATTCACCTGTTGTGCCACAGACAAAAAATCCGTCTATATCGGTTTTTGAAAGGAAGTCAAGTTCCTTTTCGTATTCCGCAAAATTCACCCTTCCGTCCTCGGTGAACGGCGTAAGCAAAACGCCGTATGAACCTTTTATCATAAATTTTACCTCGTTATTATAAAATCTTCTAATTTTTGTGTGTAATCGAAAAGCTTTTCAAAGCCGTCATCGGTTATCAGATAGTTGTTTTCTACTCTTATTCCGAATTTATTCGGCACATAAACGCCGGGCTCTAATGTCACCGCCATACCCTTTTCCAAAGCATTCTCGCAATCGGGCAAAAATTGCGGTTTAATAAGCGGTTTGTCGCCTATCAAATGCCCTGCGTGGTGCTTAAAGGAATACTCGGAATCTATTAAATCCTGCAATGTAAAATATATGTCCTTGCATTTTGTACCGATTTTCAGTAGGTTTTCCGCCTTCGTTAAGGCTTCTTCGGTTTTGTTATAAAACTCCGTTTGCTCCTTTGACGGTTCACCGAAAAAGTAGGTTCTTGTAATATCTGACCACATTTCTCCGTCAAAAAACTGAATGTCACAAATAAGAGCATCGCCGGCTTCAATCACCTTGTCGATTGCCTCGCCCTCTATATCCGCACTTCTTTTACCCGAAACAATATCACCTTGCCAGACAGCACCAAGTGATGCTATAATATCGGCAAATTCCTTTTCGGTCATCCCGATATACAGCTTGTCACGCAAGGTGTCGTGCAGTATTTTTTGGTATTCAAAGCACTTTCTCATTTTACTTCATACTTTTCGAGAATTTCTTCGTCGATTTCAACGCCGAGACCCGGTTTTGTAGGAATGTTTACAAAGCCTTCTTCATCAATCTGGAAGTGCTTCTTTACCAGCTTTTTGGACAAAACGGTTTCCTGACAGCAGTATTCAAGCCACAATGCGTTTGGTGTTGCACCGATTACCTGCAACGATGCACTCATAAGTATTCCTGTCTTGAAGGCGTGCGGAATTACTGGAATCTTGTGTAAATATGCCATATCTATGACCTTCTTGGCAATGGTAATACCACCGCAACGGCTGATGTCGGGTTGAATGATGTCTATACCGCATTTGTCGATAAGCTCGTTAAACTCAAACATTGTTCCGACCTCTTCGCCGGCGGAAATTCTCATATTAACCGACTGTGTGAGCCTCTTGTATGCCTCTAAATCGTCCGGCTTGAACGGCTCTTCTACCCAATATACATCCTCCTGCTCAAATGCGTTGCAAAGACGTACCGCAGTTTTGTAATCACGCCATACCATGCCGATGTCTATCATAAGTTTAGGATCATCGCCCATTGCCTTTCTGCACATATGTACAAGCTCTAAATCACGCTTGTCACTTTGTCCCAATGCTCCCCAGCCAAACTTGATACCTGTGTATCCCTGCGGAAGATACGTGTCGGCAATACGCTTGATTTCGTCCTCATTATCAGGCATCAACACACTGCAATATGCAGGTATTTTTTCTCTGAAACAACCTCCCAGAAGCTTGTGTACAGGCATACCAAGTTTTTTACCCATAATATCCCAGATTGCCATATCAATTCCGCTCATTGCGTGAATGGCAACGCTTCTTCTGCCGTAGTAATAGCAAAGCTCATACATTTTATACCAAATTTTTTCAACGTCAAACGGGTCCTCGCCGATAACAACGTCACGAAGTCCCATACAAACCATGTGTGATGTTTTCGCTTCGATTATAGCTTTTACAACATAGGGTGATGAGTCAACCTCGCCAATTCCGACAATTCCCTCATCTGTGAACACCTTGACAACAACGGTGTCCTGACTGCCGTCTCCAATTATGCTGATTTCCGGTTGCTTTACAATTATTGCTTTTACATCTGTAATTTTCATTTTTATCTTCCTTTCTCTTTGTATAAATCTTAAAAACCTAAATCTTCATTTATTAAAACGACTTCAAACTCGCCGAGCATCGGCTTTGACCAAAATACCGACAGCACTCTGCAAATTCTATCGGGACTGTTACAGTTATAGCATTTGTCTGCATTTTTTGCACACGGTGTATTTTTTCCAAGCCTTTGTGCATTCTTTGGTGCGGCGATATTTCTCGCACGGTACACTGCTTCGTCATAGGTTTTTGCAATCTTATTCCTTCCGATTACAAAAATAACCTTATCATGACCGTAACAGCTTGAGGCGATGCGGTTGCACGCACCGTCAATATTTATTATTTCTCCGTCTTGGGAAATGGCGTTTGCCGAAAGCATATAAACATCGGATGTGGCTGCTAATGCTCTTATTTCCGCAGGAGTTTTGTCAATTTTTATACCGTGCCAGTAAACCTCGTTATGAGATTTCAGTCTTTCGCATAAATTCAACTGTCCAATTGTTACTGAACCTCCTATTCCAACTGTTTTTCCGTCAATTTCGCCATCTAAGTAATCTGCTGCTTCTTCCTTATTGTTAAAAGACGTAACCTTATAGCCTTTTTCTTCTAAATTTTGTTTCAGCTTATCAAATGTCATCTAT
>JAZLIC010000141.1:0-11417 GCA_045617225.1 Clostridia bacterium | reverse complement strand
TGTCCTTAAAGAGCTTCTGCAGAGGCACGAATTTTCCTTTACAAAAAGCTTGGGACAGAACTTTTTAATCGACCAAAATATCTTAAATAAAATTGTTGACGCATCAGGCATAGACGAAAGCAAAAATGTGCTTGAAATCGGTGCAGGCGCAGGCACATTGTCGCAGGTGATTGCCCAAAAAGCAAAACGCCTTGTTTCTGTGGAGATAGATAAAAACCTTATCCCTGTGTTAAATGAATCTATGGCGGACTTTGATAACTTTACTCTTATAAATAACGATATTTTAAAGGTAGACTTATCGGAGCTGACGCATACTTATTTCGGCGATGAGGGCTTTATTGTCACCGCAAACCTCCCTTACTACATCACCACCCCAATCGTTATGGGCCTTTTGGAGAGCGGTCTGCCCGTCTTGGGTATGACCTTGATGGTGCAAAAGGAGGTTGCACTCAGAATGGCGGCATCTCCCGGCGGCAAGGATTACGGTGCGTTGTCGGGGGCGGGGCAGGTCTATACAGAGCCGAAAATAATTTTAAAGGCAGAGCCGCATTGCTTTATGCCGCAGCCGAAGGTTGCGTCAAGCGTGATAAACCTGACAGTGAGAGAGGAGCCGCCGGCAGAGGTTTTGGATACGGACTTCTTCTTTAAAGTGGTCAAGTCCGCCTTCGGTCAAAGACGCAAAACCTTGGTAAATGCACTCTCCGGCAGTCCCTATATCAATGTATCAAAAGAGAAGATTTTAAAAGTCTTAACCAAGATGGAACTATCCTCAACCGTGCGTGGCGAGGTACTGTCTGTGCCTGAGTTTGCGGAGCTTTCAAATGAATTGGGAGTGATAAAATGATTTGTCCGAAATGCAAGGCGGAATACCGTGACGGATATACTTTCTGTCCGGAATGCGACTGCCCATTAACAGAGGCTCTGCCGCATACAGATGAGCCGATAATAAGCAACGCCGCACCTGTGTTTTTATACGAGGCGGCAGATGATTTTGAAGCGGAGGTTATCATAGCAAAGCTTAAAAATGAGGGAATCTTTGCCTTCAAGAAATATCAGGGAAGCGACGGCTATAATAAGATTTTTCTCGGCAGAACAATCCTCGGCGTGTGTATATATGTGAGCGAGGACGACCTTGAAAAAGCCGAAGAAGTTTTAAGCGTATAAATTTAGCACGGGCGGCACATTGTGCCGCCCGTACTAAATTTTTATTTGCCCGTCATACTATACCCTATCTTCCATACATCACCGGCGCCCATAGTGATTATCAAGTCGCCGTCCTTTGCATATTTTCGCAGGTAGCGTTCTATTGCACCAAAATCGTTTATATAAACGCCGTTTGGTATTTTCAGTGCCAAATCACAGGAGTGAATTGTACCGTCGTATTCCTCTCTTGCCGGATATACATCGGCGATAATGACCTTGTCGGATATTTTAAGAGCCTCCGCAAAATCGTCAAGCAGTGCCTTTGTGCGTGTGTAGGTGTGCGGCTGGAATACGGTCCACACATTTTTATATTGCATTTTCTTTGCGGTTTCCAAAGTAGCACGGATTTCGGTTGGGTGATGGGCATAATCGTCAACCACATCAATGTCGCCAACCTTGCCGATATGTTCAAAACGACGCTCCGTACCCTTAAATGCTTCAAGTCCCTTTGTTGCCGCCGCTATATCAATGCCCAAAAAGTCAATCGCCGCAATAACTGCAACTGCATTTAAGATATTATGGTCACCGGCAACGCTTAATGAAACGGTCGTAAGCTTGTCGCTCAGGTGATATATATCAAAGGTAGGAAGACCGTCCTCACTAATCTTTATATTGCGTGCGGTATAGTGTGCATTTTGATTCTTAACACCATAATATATAACTTTTTTTTGTGTGTTTTGTACAACTTTTGGGGCGTTTTTATCGTCAGAACAAACAATAATGCACCCAAGGGGGTGTGTAAGGCTTGCAAATTTCCCGAATGATGTTATAATATGTTCTATATCCTTGAAATAATCCAAATGGTCTTCATCTACATTCGTTATTATAGATACATATGGGTGAAAGTGTAGAAAGCTTTCCACATATTCGCAGGCTTCAAAAGGCAGGTATTCATCGCCGCCGATGCGATAGTTGCCGCCGATTTCGGGGAGGTTGCCTCCTACCAAAATTGTTGGGTCGGTATTTGCATTGAGCAAGGCAAGGGACAGCATTGATGTCGTTGTTGTCTTTCCGTGCGTGCCTGCAACCGCTATTGGGTATTTATACTTTTCCATTATTGCACCAAGCAGTTCTGCCCTTTCGATAACAGGTATACCAAGCTTTCGTGCCGCAACAAGCTCCGGATTTTTATCCGATATAGCGGCAGTATAGCATATTAGTGCGGCGTTTTGCGGAATATTCTCCGCGCATTGACCGATTTTTACATCTATGTTGTTTTTTTGCAGCTTCTCTGTCATAGCAGATGCGTGTGCGTCAGAGCCGCTTACTTTGTAGCCAAAATAGGATAGTATTTCGGCAAGTGCGCTCATACTTATTCCACCGATGCCTATCATATGCACGCTTGCACCGGTTTTGATATCGGAAATAGAAAATGTTGACATAAACATAGCCTCTTTTCTTTGAGTCTGAATATTATACATACTATTATACTATGTTTTGTCTGAATTTACAATACTATGAAAAAAATAATTTTATATTAGCAGACTTTGGTCTGCAAGGGAGGGAAGTTCTTTATGGAGATTACAGACATCAGAGTTAGAAAAATCAATTCGGAGGGAAGGATGAAGGCTGTCGCATCAGTTACATTTGACAACGCATTCGTTGTTCATGACATCAAAGTTATTCAGGGCGAGGAAAAATTATTCATCGCTATGCCAAGCAGAAAGACACCTGATGGCGATTATAAAGATATAGCACATCCTATCACTTCGGACATGCGTCAGCTTTTGCATGAGAAGATTCTCGAAAAGTATGACGAAACAGAGGACGAAAGTGCCGCAGAGTAAAAAGTGAAAATCGGCTGTAAAAACATTTGTTTTTACAGCCGATTTTTTATGGGATAGGTAAAAATGTTCAGAATGGACAAACCTAACCCGAAGGCGTACATAGGGTACGCTGAGAGGTGTAGTTTGTTCATAGTTAAAAGTTTTTGACAGTCTGGACTTTTTTAACATCCCATTTTTAGCCTGTTATCATAGTTCCGATACCCTTATCGGTAAAGATTTCAAGAAGCAGGCAATGCGGTATGCGGCCGTCAATGATATGCACCTTATTAACGCCGGCATCAATAGCTTTAATGCAACCCTTTACCTTAGGAATCATTCCGCCGACTATTCTGCCGTCGGCTATCATCTCATTTATTTCTTTTTTGGAAATCTCGCAAATAATTTCAGGACTGTCAGCAGACTCACGCACGCCTTCCGTATCGGTAAGGAGCATCAGCTTTTCCGCTTCCAAAGCGGCGGCAACCGCTCCTGCAACCGTGTCTGCGTTTATGTTGTAGCTGTTACCTTCTTCATCTACGCCGATGGGGGCAATTACAGGTATGTAATCGTTGCTTGAAATGGCCTCCAAAACTTTGGCATTGACGGTGACAATATCGCCCACATAGCCAATGTCGGTCTTTGTTCCGTCAACCTCCGTGTACTGCTTTTTGCATTCAATAAGCCGTCCGTCGATACCTGATATACCAAGTCCTTTGCCTCCGTTTACCCCTAAAAGGGAAACGATTTCTTTGTTGGTCTTGCCTATCAAAACCATCTGTGCAATATCCATGGTTTGCTTGTCGGTAACACGCAGACCGTTTATGAATTTGCTCTCAATATTATGCTCTTTAAGAGCAGCGGATATATCGGGACCGCCGCCATGTACGACAACAGGGTGGATACCGATATATTTAAGCAGAGTAATATCCTCCATTACCTTATTTTTAAGGTCGTCGTTTATCATTGCATTACCGCCGTATTTAATAACAACTGTCTTTCCGTTGAGCTTTTGTATATAGGGTAATGCCTCAACGAGTATTCCGGCTTTTTTAATAAGTTCTTGCATAACCAAACCTCCAAAAAGAATTACAGATAGTATCCGGGTGCGGTAAGACCTGTGTTTTCGTCAATGCCGCAGATAATGTTCATATTCTGGATTGCCTGTCCGGCGGCACCTTTTATCAAGTTGTCTACACATGAAATCACGATGACACGATTAAGCCTTGGGTCAACGGTTAGGCCGATGGCAACATAGTTAGAGCCGCTTATATGTTTAACCTCCGGGAGGGTGCCTGCATCATAGATGCGGATAAACTCCTCGCCCTTGTAAAATTCTTTATATAAATCAACAATTTCTTCGGTTGTCTTTTTGCAATTTAAGTTTGCATACTCTGTTGCAAGAATGCCGCGCTTCATAGGTGCAAGGTGCGGCGTGAATGAAAGGATAATATCCTCGCCGGCAAGGAGGGAAAGCTCCTGCTCAATCTCGGAGGTGTGACGGTGTGTTGCAACCTTGTATGCCTTCATGGTTTCGGTACATTCACAAAACATTGAAGGAATTGCAGTGCCTCTGCCGGCACCCGTAACGCCTGATTTTGCGTCAATTATAATGCTTTTGTTGTCGATTAGTCCGGCACTTACCAAAGGCGCCATACCTAAGATAGAACAGGTGGTATAACAACCCGGATTGCCGATGAGGCGTTTTCCTTTAATTTCATCTCTGTGAAGTTCGCAAAGACCGTAAACCGCTTCGTCTAAAAGTTCAGGATTGTCGTGGGGGCCATACCACTTTTCGTAAACCTTTACATCGTTATAGCGGAAGTCGCCGCTAAGGTCAATAACTTTAAGGCCTCTGCGGTACAGGTCGGGAACAACCTCCTTTGATGCCCCGTGGGGGAGTGCGGTAAAGACAACATCACAGTTTGCCGCAATATCGTCAAGGTCAAGCTCTGTACAGTTTATGTCAAGAATACCCTTTAAGTTAGGATATATTTCAGATAAGGGCGTGCCTGCATATGTTTTGGAAACAACACGTGTAATTTCTGCCATGGGGTGTGTTGTAAGCAAACGCACAACTTCAATCCCTGCATAGCCGGTTCCGCCCAATACTCCAACTCGTATCATTTTGTTAAACGCTCCTTCCAATGTAATGATTTGAATTATACTATTTAATGTAAAAGAATTCAAGAGATATTCACATTTTTGTGTACTTTTTCGGCATTTTTAAATGCACTATACAAATTCACTAAAAAGATTTTTTTAAATTTGTATAAATAGTCTCTAACATTTTACATTATAATGTGATAAAATACAAGCAATAAATTGTGGGCTTTGACTTTTAAACAGAAGCTATTTTAGGAGGTTATTATTTATGTCAAGCTTGAGTCTTCAACACATATACAAGACTTATTCGGGAGGCGTTACTGCGGTAAAAGATTTCTGCCTTGATATTGAAGATAAGGAGTTTATAATTTTTGTAGGTCCGTCAGGTTGCGGTAAGTCTACTACACTCAGAATGATTGCCGGCCTTGAGGAGATTACGGACGGCGAACTTTATATTGACGGCAAACTTATGAACGATGTTGTTCCTAAGGAAAGAGATATTGCGATGGTGTTCCAGAACTATGCTCTTTATCCGCATATGACCGTTTATGCTAATATGGCATTCGGACTTAAACTCAGAAAGGTGCCGAAGGCAATCATTGACCAGAAGGTGCATGAGGCTGCACAGATTTTGGATATTGAACATCTTCTTGACAGAAAGCCGAAGGCTCTCTCCGGCGGTCAAAGACAGCGTGTTGCTCTCGGTCGTGCTATCGTTCGTGAGCCTAAGGTATTCTTGATGGATGAGCCTCTCTCTAACCTTGACGCTAAGCTCAGAGTTCAGATGAGAACTGAAATCGGTAAGCTCCATCATAAGCTTCAAACCACATTTATATATGTTACACATGACCAGACAGAAGCTATGACAATGGGTACAAGAATTGTTGTTATGAAGGATGGCGTTGTTCAGCAGGTAGACTCACCGGCTAATCTTTATTCATATCCTTGCAATATGTTTGTTGCAGGCTTTATCGGCTCGCCGCAGATGAACTTCCTTGATGTTAAGGTTGAATGTAATGCAGACGGCACATACTTAAAGAATGACAAAGTATCTATCAAGCTTCCGGAAGGTAAGGGAAGCCGTGATGAGATTAAGGCATACGACGGAAAGACCATTGTTATGGGTATCCGTCCTGAGGATATCAACGATGATGAGGCTTCTGTTACCGCAATGGCAGACAGTACCGTTGATGTTGATATTGAACTTACTGAGATGATGGGTGCGGAAACATACCTTTACTTCAAGGTTAACGATGTACAGTTTACTGCAAGAGTTAACGCAAGAAGTACAACAAAGCTTGGTGACAAGATTAAGGTTGCACTTGACGCAAACAAAATTCATTTGTTTGATAAGGACACAGAAGAGGTTATTTCTCACTAATTAGTATTTGATTTTTAGCGAGGCTGTTTTTAACAGCCTCGTTTTTTTGTGCATAAAAAGTATTGTGTTTATAAAAAATATATGGTAGAATAAAAGCGCTAAACAATTTTAATATAATTTGATAGAGGCTATAACTATATCTTATAGGCGCTTTTGTTGTGCTATATTTAAGTGTTTTGAATTTACATAAAAATGCAAATTCCAAGCACTTAGATAGATGTGCAACGCCTTTATCTTATTAAAATTGTTTAGCGACAATCGGAGTTTGCGTTTTTTGTGCGTCAGCTTCGGTTGGCGCATTTTTTATTTTAATAATAAATAAAATAAAAAAAGTATTGTACTTGTGAAAAATATATGATAGAATAAATCTGCTACACAATTTAATACTTTGGAAGTGACAGTGTTTTTTTGTATAAAAACTGTTATTTGTCAAATACTTAAGTCCGTAGAATTTGTAAAAAATGCAAACTCTATGCGGATTTGAGTATGTAATAATACTGTCATTCCAATTAAAATTGTGTAGCAACAATCGGAGTTTGCGTTTTTATGCGTCAGCTTCGGTTGGCGCATTTTTTATTTTGATGGAGGAAATTATTTATGAGGGTAAGCAAGAAAATGTACACTACCGTATTCAATGGGGCAACAGATGCCATATGGTTGATTGATGATGCTTTAAAGGCGGAATTTAAGAGATTGGTCATAGAGGCACAAGAACGATTAAAACAGGCACAAATAGATGCAGAGGAAATTTACATAAACGGAACATTCTAAACGAAATAAGCAGGGGCGCTCACATAGGGGCGCCCCTGTTGTCAACTGTAAGATTTTTGTAAAGATAAAGTTATAAAAATAAGGTCGTAAATTGTTGACGGTCAGATTTTTAAGTGTTAATATATATGTATTTGATACAAGGGGTGTTAAAAAGTGAATTATGGTTATATCAAAAAGATTGAAGCTTTGATGACCGATGAGGATAAAAAGCTCCTCAAAAAAATCTATGAGCCTACGGTAGTTTGCTATCCGTTTTATTATGCGCATCAAAATCTTTGCGTAACAGATGACGGCGAAATCCGTTATTACAGCCTGACAGACAAGGACAGTTATGCGGATAATAAGCAGAGAGTCTATTTTGCTTCAAATGATGCAGGTCTTTCTTGGAAGATGCATCTTGTCCCTGACGGCATAATTGGCAGGGCGCATAAAAGTGAAATCAGCGGCAGATATTTTTCATTTAAGTATATAAATGACGGCGAAAATTCAGGTACATATGTTCTCTTTGCAAACGGTTATGACGAAGCACCTTTTATGAAGAAGAAGTTATGCGACCATCCTGTGTATGCAAGAGAGTCGGTTATCTTCTTAAAAGACAAGAAAAGGTATCTGGTTGCAACCGAGGGCGATACCGGAAACGGATTTTCTTCGGCGGTTGTTTTTTGGTCTGATGACGATTGTGAAACATGGCAGAGTACAAAGCCTGAGGTTGTGCCCAATTTAGAATTTAAACCGCCCCATAAGGGCCCGAGATGGCATAACTCTTGCGAGCCGACAATTATAGAGAGAAATGACGGCTCCGTTATGATGATTGTTCGTACATCACAGAATGTTCATTATGTCTACTATTCTTATGACGGCGGCGAAAGCTGGACTAAGCCGAAGCCCACGGGCTTTCATTCCACGCTTACTATGCCGACATTATACAGACTCAGCGATAACAGGCTTATCTTTCTTTGGTGTAATACTCAGCCATTGCCGGAGACCGACCACGAAAGTGTGCTTCCGCCACTTCATATTACCGAGATAGACGGTACCTGGGAAGATGTGTTTACCAACAGAGATGCCAACCATGCGGCAATTTCGGAAGATGACGGAAAAACATGGATTGGTTTCAGGGAGATGTACTTAAACCCTGTCAGAAATTCGGCGGATTTCAGAACAAGTGGCGGCGGATACAAACTGCACGACAAGAGCGTACATCAGATAGAGTGCTTGGAGCTTCCGTTTAACAAGCTTTTGGTATTTGCAGGACAGCATGATTATTGTACTCGCGGTATAATTTTTGATATTGATTACCTTTATGATAAATCAAGGAAAGAGGACTTTACACACGGTCTTATAAATATGTCCACCCATGTATACTTAAAGAGTATCAGCGGCGGCTTTCAGCACTTTTCCGGGCATTGCGCCTGGAACAGGACAAACGGTGCGGTTCTTGTACCTGACCCTGACTATAAGGAGAGGGAAGAAGTCTTATTCTTCTCTGTTACCGATGATGAACGTTTGGTTTCAAATGTTCAGGGTGCATCGTGGAACTTCCCTGCCGCAAGGAACGGTGAAGTTGCGGTCAAGATGAGAGTAAAGGGCAGAGGACTCAGACTGTCATTGATTGACAGGTGGATGAACCCCATTGATGATGAAATCATAAATGATGCTGCGGCTTCATATGTTGTGACGAAGGATTTTGCCCCTGACGGCAAGTGGAGTGATATAAAAATCAGGTGGGATTTGGACAAAAAAGAGTTTAAGATATTCAGCGGTAATACCGAGATAGAGTCAGGCAGTATATGCGGTGATTTCCCGAACGGACTTTCGTATTTGCATCTGCAAACTGTCGGCGAGGCGCCGGATACGGACGGTGCATATGTAAAACTTATTGAAATGAAATCAATTTAAATATGTTTTAACGGATATTGTACTATTTCAATATTCACAGAAAGCGTGAGAAAATGAATTATGTAGCAGCTTTTATGTCAGTCTTTTCAGTGCTTGGGGGTATAGACTACCTTTTGGGTAACCGATTTGGATTAGGTAAAGAGTTTGAAAAGGGATTTATGATGCTTGGCTTGATGTCCCTGTCTATGATAGGTATGATTATTGCGGCACCTGTTTTGGGCGACCTTATGGAACCATTTTCCAACTTTGTTTATACTACCTGCCATATTGACCCATCAAGTGTGACATCAATGGTCTTTTCAAGTGATATGGGCGGAGCACCGCTTGCAAAAGTTATAGCAAGAGATGAAACTCTCGGCATATTTAACGGCTTGGTTGTAGGCTCTATGATGGGTGCGACTATTTCATTTACCATACCTGTTGCTCTTACTATGATAAGTAAGGAAAACCATAAGTATGTTTTAACAGGCTTTATGTGCGGAATAATCACCATACCTATCGGTTGCTTTGTTTCGGGATTGATGATGAAGATAGCATTGCCGACGCTTCTGCTTAACCTTTTGCCTATGGTTATTTTTTCAATCATAATATCTCTCGGGCTTGCGTTTATACCTGACATATCCGTAAAGATTTTCTCTGTTTTGGGTAAGGCGCTTACTGTGTTTATTATCTTGTGCTTGTTGTGCGGAATAGTAAAATTCTTAACTGGGATAGAGGTTGTAAAAGGTCTGCTGCCTATTGAGGACGGCGCAAAGGTTTGCTTAAACGCAACCGTTGTAATGTCAGGCGCATTCCCATTTTTGTCTATTGTATCACGGCTTATAACCAGGCAGATTAAGGCACTTGGCAATAAGCTCGGAATAAGCGGAGTTTCCGCATTTGGACTTTTCTCATCGCTTGCTACAAATGTCAATACATTTGAGTCAATCGACAGAATGGATAAAAAGGGCATAGTTTTAAACTCTGCCTTTGCAATTTCTGCGGCATTTTTGTTCGCAGGTCATTTGGCATTTACCCTTTCTTTTAACAGCGATTATGTTTTTCATGTTATGGCAGGAAAGGCAGTATCGGGCATATGTGCATTGATACTTGCAATTTTTGTCTGCTCTAAGAGAAAGGATTTGTAAAGTTTCGTAAATTGGGAGGCAAAGACATAATGAAAATTAAAAAGAAGCTGATAGTTGAAATTGTGCTTATTATCATGGTCCTGTTCACTATTGTGCGTCAGTTTATTTTAGGCAGTTATCATGATGTGTTTTTGGGAGCTTTCACTTTGGTGCTTTTTGCGGCACCGAAAATTGTTCAGAAGAGCTTTAATGTAAGTATTCCCGGAGTGCTTGAAACAATAATACTGGTCTTTATTTTTTCTGCTGAAATTTTGGGTGAGATTAACGCCTTTTACATAAAAATTCCTCTTTGGGATACAATGCTTCATATTATAAACGGCTTTTTAACTTCGGCAATCGGCTTTGCGCTTATTGATATTTGCGACAGAAACGAAAACGCATCTACCAAGATGTCACCGTTTTTTGTGGCATTTACCGCATTCTGCTTTGCAATGACGGTCGGTGTCATATGGGAGTTCTTTGAATTTGGAATGGATTGGTTCTTCGGAACGGATATGCAAAAGGATTGGGTTGTGCCGGCGGTACATTCGGTAATGCTTAATCCGCAAGGGCTTAATGTGCCTGTGCATATAGCTGTAAATTCCTTTGCTGTAAACGGCGAAGAATTTAATATCGGCGGTTATTTGGATATCGGTTTGGTTGATACAATGAAGGATATGATGGTAAACTTTATCGGTGCGGCAGTCTTTTCGGTAATAGGTATATTCTATCTTAAAAACAGGAAGGAAACAGGACTTGCGGCGGCACTGATACCAAAAGTGAAAAGTGTTAAGAAAAACCTCCCTTAACAAGGGAGGTTTTTTTAACACTTTTTGTTATTCTCTTATCTGTCCTTCACCGAAGATTTGATATTTTGCGGTCGTCAATGCAGTAAGTCCCATAGGTCCTCTTGCGTGGAGCTTTTGGGTGCTTATTCCGATTTCTGCGCCAAAGCCGAACTCAAATCCGTCCGTAAATCTTGTGGAGGCGTTTACATAAACTGCCGCCGCATCAACTTCGTTTAAAAATCTTTGCGAATTTGTGTAATCCTCGGTGATTATTGCTTCGGAGTGACCGCTGTTATAGCGGTTGATGTGCATGATTGCCTCATCAATACCGTCTACGACTTTAACACCGATTTTAAGGTCTAAATATTCTCTGCCCCAATCCTCCTCGGTTGCAGGAGTG
>JAZLIC010000140.1:0-11609 GCA_045617225.1 Clostridia bacterium | reverse complement strand
CCCTTAAAACAGCGGAAGTACGTGACTTTCGTCAGCGTCCCGACTTAGAAGTTCTCCTTGTGGATCTCGAAGTATGCCTGAGGATGAGCGCATACAGGGCATACCTCAGGAGCCTTTGTACCTACTACGACGTGACCGCAGTTACGGCATTCCCAAACCTTTACCTCTGATTTCTCGAATACCTTTGCAGTCTCGACGTTATTCAGGAGAGCGCGATAGCGTTCCTCGTGCCTCTTTTCGATGGCGGCGACACCGCGGAAACGGGCTGCAAGCTCAATGAAACCTTCTTGTTCAGCAGTTTTTGCAAAGCCTTCGTACATATCAGTCCACTCGTAGTTCTCACCCGCAGCAGCGGCTGCAAGATTCTCCGCAGTTGTTCCGATACCGCCAAGCTCCTTGAACCAAAGCTTTGCATGCTCCTTCTCATTGTCAGCGGTTTCAAGGAAGAGAGCGGCAATCTGCTCAAAACCGGCTTTTTTTGCGGCAGAAGCAAAATATGTATACTTGTTTCTTGCCTGTGACTCGCCGGCAAAAGCGGCTTCCAGGTTTTTCTCTGTTTGCGTTCCTGCATATTTGTTTGTTTTCATATCAATCACCTCAATGACATTTTAGCATAAAAAGAACGATTGTCAAGCCATATGCAACAATCGTTCAATTATTCATCATAAAAAATATCTTTTGCCTTTTTTAGAATCGTTTTACCGTAGGAGTTGTTTATATCAAAAACTACTTTTTCAAGCTTGCCCATTTTATCTTCGCTTTCGTTGTCGTCAAATGACAGCTGGTCATAGGCAGACTCTGTCAGGTGACTGACAGTAACACCTATCAGGCGAATTGGTGCGTTTAAAATATCATTGGTAAGGGAGGAGCGTGCCGCCTTGTATATCTCGTCGGCACGATTGGTAAGCAGTCCGGATTTGGCACGGGTTATCTGCTTTAAGTCGCCGTATTTGACTTTAAGCGTGACCGTCCGTCCCCAAAGCTTTTTGCGACGCAGACGATTGCTGACCTTTTCCGATAGCCATTTTAGTGCATCTTCAAGCTCGCTGATGGTTTCCACATCTTTTGGGAAGGTGGTTTCTTTGCCGATTGATTTTGCCTGACTCTCGGGAATAACCTGCCTTTCGTCAATGCCCAAGGCAGATTGCCGTAGTGCATAAGCACCGTTTTTGCCTAAATATCGCTCTGCCATATCAGGAGCAAGGTTAAGGAACTCCGCAACGGTTTTTATTCCATAGGAGTTAAGTCTTGCAACAGTTTTCTTGCCTACGCCCGGGATTATGCCGATTGGTCGGTGATAAATCAAAGTACGGAATTCTTCGGGCGTTCTTATCTCAAAATAACCGTTTGGTTTATTTTCTTCACTTGCCATTTTTGCAGACATCATAGAGTAGCCAAGTCCTACCGAACAGGTAGTGCCTACTGCCTTAAAAACTTCTTCTTTAAGGCGTTTGCCGATTTCGCCTGCTTCTCCGAACAAAAACTCACTACCGGTAACATCCATATATCCCTCATCTAAGGAAACATATTCTATAATATCGGTGTATTTTGCCATAAGTCCGTGGACAATCTCGGAAGCCTCGTGATACTTTTGGAAGTTCGGAAGGATAAATTCACCTTTGGGGCAACGCCTGTATGCCTCCGCAATGCTCATTGCAGAGTGAATACCATATTGGCGTGCAATATAATTACAGGTGCTGACTACGCCCCTTGTTCCGGGCAATGCGCCTACAATAACAGGCTTGCCTTTTAGGGCAGGATTGTCACGCTCTTCTATTGCCGCAAAAAATGCGTCCATATCCAAATGAAGAATTTTTCGATTCATAATAACTCCTTACAGCATTATAACCGCACCTTGACGGCCTGTTCTCTCCTTCTGAACACGATAAGAATAATAGGTGTCGCAGTTGCATACGGTACAAACACCGGATACAAAAATGTTTTCAGGTTGGATACCTGAATTTTCAAGATTTTTTGAATTTAACTTCCAAAGGTCAACCAAATATTTTTTATCGCTCTTGTTTTTTACATATTCATTTGGGAACATATCAACTATATCATCGCCGATTTCAAAGCAACAGGGGCCAATCGACGGTCCTATTGCACACAATATATCCTTTGGATTTGAGCCGAAAGCGGAGTGCATCAAATCTATTGCCCCTCCGGCAATATTTTTTACGCTTCCTCGCCAACCTGCGTGTATTGCACCGACCGCCTTTTTTACAGGGTCAAAAATCAGTATCGGTGTGCAATCCGCCGAAAATACAATAAGCGGAATATTTTTGCAGTTGGTGATAAGACCGTCGGTGTCCTCTATATCGCTTGCTTTGGTAAGCCCTTTTCCTAAATCATCTTCCGTTACAATGCGTATATTGTCGGTATGAGTTTGCTTTGCCAAAACCATTTTTTCATAGGGCATGGACAAGTCCTCTGCCAGATAGCGATAATTGGTTTTTACATCTTCTATATTGTCATTTACTCTAAAACCTAAGTTAAGTCCTTCTATATGCCCGTGACTTGCACCGCCGAGCTTGGTTGTAAATCCGTGTTGCACGCCGCCTAACGCCGTGCATTTTAGGTAAAGGCGATTATTTTTTTTATATTCAGTAAAACTCATACCTCGAAAAACCTTAACCTTTCCAAAGAGATAGTCTTTTTGGTGTTGTTGTCTACCTCAAAGATACAACCGTTAAACATAACTTCGCCCTCTGCCTTTTCAAAGCGATAGCGTTTGCCGTAATTATAAAAGAAGTTGATTATAATATCTTTGTCTACACCCAGGACTGAGTCCTCAACGCCCGTCATACCAAGGTCGGTAATATATCCGGTGCCGGCGGGTAAAATCCGCTCATCTGCGGTCTGCACATGGGTATGTGTTCCGAATACAATCTGCGCCTTGCCGTCTAAGAAGTGTGCCAGAGCTATCTTCTCGCTTGTTGCCTCTGCGTGCATATCAACAATGATAATATCTGCGTTGCCTTCAAGCTCGCTTATTGCCTTTTCTGCCGCCCTGAATGGGCAGTCGGCAGGCGGCATATCCACTCTGCCTATAAGATTTATCACGCCGATTTTTGCAAATCCCAAGTCTTGAACAGTGTAGCCAAAGCCCTCGGTCTGAGGCGGATAATTAAGGGGACGGATAACACGATGGTTTTCATCTAAAACCGATGCCGCACCTTTGTTTGCAAAGGTGTGATTTCCCATAGTGATAACATCAACCCCACGGGTTATAAGCTCGTCTGCGATTTCTTTTGTAATTCCGTTGGTAGTTGCGGAATTTTCACCGTTTGCAATTACAAAGTCAATCTTATATTTATCTCTTATTTTGTTTAGATTTTTGCAAATATATTCGCAACCGCAGTTGCCGACAATATCGCCGATTGCAAGAATTTTCATATAAAAATCTCCTTATTACCTTACTATGTTATAATATTTTTATTGTAGCATAAAGAAATTTAAATTTCAACCACCCTTGACAAAAGCGGAAAACAGACATACAATTCTGCATATAGATATTATTGGGAGGAGGAAATTTATGAAGGTTTTACTTATTAACGGAAGTCCGAAAGAAAAGGGATGCACATATACTGCTCTTAAAATAATTGCAGATGAGCTTGAAGCAGAAGGCATAGAGGCAGAGGTTTTCCATGTGGGCAAAACGCCTGTTCAGGGATGTATGGGTTGCGGTGCATGCAGAAACCTCGGCCGTTGCGTGAATGATAGCGACAGTGTAAACTCTGCCATAGAGAAAGCAAAGGAGGCAGACGGATTTGTATTCGGAAGTCCGGTGCATTATGCGTCCGCATCAGGAGCCATTACCTCGTTTTTAGACAGACTGTTTTATGCCGGCGGCAAAAATCTTGCCTTTAAGCCGGGAGCGGTTATTGCAAGCTGCCGCCGTGGCGGTGCGTCTGCAACGCTTGACCAAATAGCTAAATACTTCGGCATAACAAATATGCCTGTTGTATCTTCGTCTTATTGGAATATGATACATGGCAACACCCCTGACGAAGTTCTTAAAGACGAAGAAGGAGTACAGACCATGAAACAACTCGGCAGAAATATGGCATGGATTTTAAAATCTATTGAAGCCGGCGAAAAAGCAGGCGTTTGCTTGCCGACACCGGAGCCAAAGATAAAGACAAACTACATAAGATAATATAAACGGAGCGACCATCTCAGCCGCTCCGTTTTTAAACAGAGTAATTAGCAACCGCAACTGTTGCAACCACAACTGTTGCAACCGCAACCGCTGTTACCGCAGCTGTTATTACCGCAACCGCAAGAGAAGATAAGGATTAAAATGATAATCCATAACCAATTGTTGTCATTACCGCAACCGCCAAAGCAACCCATAAAAGCACCTCCTTCTGTCTTAGGCTATATATGAAGCAGATAAAAGGGAAGAAATCCCTTATCTTAAGTATCAATCGCAACAACAATCGTTGTCACAGCAGCTTATTCTGTTGTTGCAGCAGGAACAGGAGTTGCCTCCGCAACCATAGAGCAAGATGAGAATTATAATAATCCATAAACTGTTATTTGAGCCACAATTTCCAAACATATTTTAATTCACCTCCAAAAAAAGTTTACACTGTATAGTACGCCGAAAGATAAATTTGGTTACAAAAAATAAAATTTAAAATAAGTTTTATTTTTTTGGTATAACCCCTTGTCAAAATCAAAAAAATGGTGTAGAATGTAAATAATTCAAAATTTTTTGAGGAGGAAATTATTATGAACTTTAAAAAGATTATTGCCGTATCACTTGCAGCAGTTCTTTCAATGTCTGCACTTGCAGGTTGTGGTGACAAGAAGGACGCAACAAAAGCAGAGGAAAATACAGCTACCGAAACTGCTTCCGCAATTACATGCAAGGAAGACCTTGCAGGTAAGAAGATTGCAGTACAGGAAGGTACAACAGGCGATATGTTTGTTACCGACGAGGTAGAGGGCGCAGAGGTTTCTCGTTTTAAGAGAGCAGTAGATGCAGCTATGGACTTAAAGAATGGTAAGGTTGACGCTGTTGTAATCGATGACCAGGTTGCAAAGGATTTGGTTGCAGAAATCGCCGGTCTTAAAATTTTAGATGAGCCTCTTACAGAGGAACAGTATGCAATCGCTATGCCGAAGGACAATGAGGAATTGGTTGCAACTGTAAACGAAGTTATTGCAGAGCTTACCGAGAACGGTACAATCGAAACAATCCGCAAGGCTTATATCGATAATGATGAGGCTGCACTTGCAGAACTTAAAGCAAAGGAAGAGCCTACCGGCGAGATGAAGCTTGTTATGGGTACAAATGCAGAGTTCGCTCCGTTTGAGTTCCAGGATGACGAAGGTAACATCGTAGGTTACGATATTGAAATCATCAAGGAAGTTGCAAGAAAGTTGGGCTGTGAATTAGTTATCGAGAATATGGCATTTGATAGTCTTATTGCTGCTCTTAACAGTGGTAAAATTGATTTGGTTGCCGCTGCTATGACTGCAACCGATGAGAGAAAGCAACAGGTTAATTTCTCTGAAAACTATTACAACGCTGCACAGGTTATCATCATTAAGGAATAGTTATAAATGCTTGCGGCGGGAGGACAAAACCGTTCTCTCGCCGTTTTTAAATATGGAGTAGATTTGGGAGAAGATTATGTTTGATTGGTTAATTGGTTGGTGGGAAGGCTTTTGCAACGGTTTTTATACGAACCTGATTTATGCAGACCGTTGGCTATTGCTCCTTAAAGGTCTGGTTGTAACATTGCAGATTACAACATGTGCTATTATAATCGGAACAATTCTCGGTATTATTCTGGCATTTATGAAGATGTCAGGTTCAAAGTGGATGAGAGGCATTTCCAAGACATATATAGAGATTATCAGAGGAACGCCTACAACCGTTCAGCTTTTAATTATGTATTTGGGTGTATTTGCCGCAATATCGGCACCTAAGTGGATAATCGCATCTCTTGCCTTTGGACTGAACAGTGCCGCATATGTTGCGGAGATTATCCGTGGCGGTGTAGAGTCTGTTGACAAAGGTCAGATTGAGGCAGGTCGTTCTTTGGGACTTTCCAATACGCAGACAACAATGAGAATTGTTCTGCCGCAGGCAATAAAGATTGCGCTTCCTACATACACAAGTGAATTTATTGTGCTTTTAAAGGAAACTTCTATTGCAGGTTATATTGCGATGGAAGATTTGACAAAGGTCGCAAGTATGATTACAAGTCGTACTTATAATGCGTGGTTCCCTCTTATTACGGCGGCATTGATTTATTTTGTAATGACATTTACGCTCGCCAAGATTTTTGGGGTATTGGAGAGGAGGCTTCGCAAGAGTGATTTACGTTGACAAATTGTATAAAAACTTTGGCAAGCTTGAAGTTTTAAAAGGCGTCAGCCAGCATATCGAAAGAGGAGAAAAGTTAGCGGTTATAGGCCCGTCGGGTTCGGGAAAGAGTACATTTTTGCGTTGCCTTAATATGCTTGAAACACCGGATAGCGGTACAATTACAATTGACGGTGACGAAATCACAAATCCAAATAGTGATATAAATAAAATCCGTCAGAGAATGGGTATGGTTTTCCAGCAGTTCAATCTCTTTCCGCATATGACGGTTATGAAGAACATAACAATGGCACCGATGTTGCTTAAAGGCTTCTCAAAAGAAGAAGCTGATGAAAAAGCGGCAGAGCTTTTAAAGCGTGTCGGGCTTTTAGACAAGGCAGACTCTTATCCTGCACAGCTTTCGGGCGGGCAGAAGCAGAGAATAGCAATCGCCCGTGCCCTTGCGATGGAGCCGGAGATAATGCTCTTTGATGAGCCTACCTCGGCACTTGACCCTGAAATGGTAGGAGAGGTTTTGGAGGTTATGACCGACCTTGCAAAAGAGGGTATGACAATGGTTGTTGTTACACACGAAATGGGATTTGCCCGTGAAGTTTCGGATAAAATTATCTTTATGGACGATGGCGTAATTACGGAGCAGGGAACACCTGAGGAAATTTTCTCAAATCCTAAAAATGAACGCACAAAATCATTTTTAAACAAAGTATTATAAAAAAAGGAACTTGCCTTTTATGGCAGGTTCCGTTTTTTTACATATACATACTTGCGGAGATAGGCGGCAGTTTTAGTGTTGCCTTCTTTCCGCTTATTTTACATTCGCCGTCGCCGATTATCAGGTCGGCGTTTAACTTTTGGGGCAGGTCTATTTCCGCCTCTGCATATTCATCGCCTCTGTTTACGGCACAGACAGATAATGCGTTTTTGTCTTTCCTGGCATAAATAATAATGTTATCGTTTGCGAGGAGGGGTATAAAGTCGCCGCTTCGCAGAACTTTATTTTTATTTCTGAGCGTAATCATATTTTTGTACCAATCCCTTAAATCGTTGTCAACCTTTCGCCAGGGGTATGTGCCTCGGTTGTATGGGTCTTTGCCGCCCTCCATTCCCACTTCGTCGCCATAGTATATACAAGGTGTACCGAAGAATGTCATCTGTAAAAACGCCATAATCTTAACACGCTTTACCGCCAAATCCTCCGCATTTGAGGAAAGGCGAATATCTCCGCAGTCCTCATTCATACCGCCGAGGAGGGATTTGATACGCATTGTGTCATGCGTGCCTGCAATATTTAACAGGGCGTATGCGGCTTCCTTGGGGTAATTCTCCAAAATGCTCATCATTCTTTTGATAAAGATTTCACCGCCGATTTTGCCTGAAAGATACTCTGCCGCCGAGTCCTTAAACGGGTAGTTCATAACACTGTCAAGCTCATATCCCAAAAGGTATTGACGAAGCTTGCCATATGCCTCCTTATTTGAAGCGTCCTCCCAAACTTCGCCGATTATTATGCTGTCTTTATCTGTATTTTTTACAGACGTCCGTAATATTTTTATAAATTCGTCAGGAAGCTCATCGGCAACATCTAAACGCCAGCCGGAGGCACCTGCCTTTAACCACTTCTTTATTACCGCATCATCGTCACGGAGGATATAGTCAAGATAGCTCTCCTCCATCTCATTTACATTAGGGAGGTTACTGCAACCCCACCAACTTTGATAATTATTGCCGTCGGTGAACTGATACCATTTTCTGTATGGGGAACTTAAATCCCTGTATGCACCTTGTTGCTCACCATAGAAACCGTATTTGTTAAAGTAGACGCTGTCCGCACCGGTGTGACTGAATACACCGTCCAAAATAATGCGTATTCCGCACTCCTTTGCCGCCGCACACAAATTCTTAAAATCCTGCTCCGTGCCAAACATAGGGTCAATGCTTTTGTAATCTGCGGTGTCGTATTTATGATTTGAGTATGCGTCAAAAACAGGGTTTAAGTAAATTGCAGTTATGCCAAGCTCTTTAAGATACGGCAGTTTTTCTTTAATGCCGAGCAGGTTGCCGCCGTAAAAGTCGTTCCTTGCAGGCCCCTCCTCAAATGGGTGCTTGTTAAGGGATATAGGTGCATACCAATCATCGTGGATAATATATTCATCACGCTTCTTTGGGATATATCCCTCTTTGTGAACTCCGTAAAACCTATCGGGAAATATCTGATATACGACGCTGTCCTTAAACCAATCGGGCGTATGATATTCTTTATCATAAACAGTTATCTGAAAGCTGGGCATAGAGTAGTCAAAGGTTAAAACGCCCTCTCCGCCTAATCTTTCGGCATTGTTTGCATAGATATATGTGCCGTCTTTTGTATCTACCTTAAATTGATACCACATAAGCTGCGGCGTATTTGGCATAGTACAGTCGGCGGTATAATATCGTATATCGCCTTTGGTATTTTTAAGCTCCATTTTTTGCAGAGTTTCCGTATCATCTTCCCACCAACGAAGGTAAACTGTTTTTGGTTCTTCCTCGGAAATAACGGTTAAACCAAGCATTACCAAGCTGCCTGTGGGGACGGCTCCAAACGGACTGCGGTATTCTTCTTTTTGAGAGTTGTGTATAATCTTTATAGTAATCACTCCTTAGTTTAAAACATATTATACACTATTTTCAATATATATGCAAATTAAGATTAAATAACAATTGAACAGTAAGGAAATTTGTGTTATACTTTATAAAAAGGGGTGTGAGAGATGTTTCAGGGAGTATTTGGCGAGGACTGTACCAAAAAGAAGGAATATTTTTATAATCTGATAGGAAAAGACGTTGCCGAAAAGCAAACCGTCTTTATGCTTGTGCCTGAACAAGCTTCTTTGAGTGCAGAAAAAGAAGTTATCAAATCCCTTGGAATAAAGGCACAGAACTATGTAAAGATTATTACATTTTCGCACCTTTGCAATATGGTATTTTCCGCCCTCGGACCGCTCAGACTTAAATATATTGACAGTGCGGGCAAGCTTTTGGTTGCACAACGCACCCTTCAACAGGCGGAAAAGGAGCTTAAATATTTAAATGGTAATGTAAATCAAAAGGGATTTGCGGGCGTTTTGGTGTCTAACATATCCTCGTTTAAACGATACGGCGTGACCGCCGAAAAGCTTAAAGAGGCAAGCGAAAAGTTGGAAAGCCAAAGTCTTAGTGCAAAGGTTTCAGACCTTGCAGTTCTTTTTGACAGATACCAAAGTTTACTTACCGAAAATTATTCGGACGCAGAAGATAATTTGGCGTTAATCTGCCCAAAGCTCACGGAGTGCGACTTTTTAAGCGGCAGGCTTTATATAAATCAATTCAGGAGCTTTACCCCATACGAATATGATGTGCTTAAAGCCTTGATGCAGAAGATGGACATAAAATTGTTTTTGGAATCGGATAAGCCTGACAGTAACGGCATTTTTGCTCCGCTTTCCAAAACATATAGGGACCTTTGCGATATTGCAGACTTTCTTGGCGTAGAGGTGGCAAAGCCTGTTGTAATGGACAGCGAAGCCGATGAAACACCTATAACACATCTGCGTGAAAACTACTTCTCCCCAAAGCCGAAAAAGTGGGCAGGAGAGCAGGAAAGCGTTTTTGTAATGGCACCTCAAAATAACTATCGTGAGGTTGAGGAAACTGCCCGTATTATCAAGAGCCTTTGCAGAAAAGACGGATACAGATTTCGTGACTTTTTAATTCTGTCACGAAATTCTGAGGATTATAAGAATATTTTATTCTCTGTCTTTAATAGGAATGAAATCCCTGTTTTTATGGACGCAAGACGGAGTATAGCGACAAATTCAATGGTCAAGGCAATTCTCTCTGCTTTGTCGGTTGTGGCGTATGGCGCATCTTATGAGCGTGTGATGGGTATTTTGAAGTCCGGAATGTTGTCAAAGGAAATCTCGCGCAGTGATGCCGATATATTTGAGAACTATCTGTTGGCAGTAGCCCCCACGCACAAGATGTGGAGCGAGGGTAATTGGGAGTATAACCCCCACGACAGTTATAATATGGAGGAGATAAACCGTATACGCAGTGCGGTTTTGGAGCCTATCTTTAAAATGAAGGGAAGAATAGAGGGCAGAAAAAGTGTCGGCGAGATATGTGCGACGCTTGCCCTTTGGATGCAGGAGATTGATTTTTCCGCTTGTGTTAAGGAGCGGATTGATTTGTTCAGCGAAGCCGGTATGGTTGAAAAGGCTGAGGAGGAGCGGCGTACTTTTGGTGCGATTGTTTCCATTATAGACGAAATGAAAGAAGTTCTGGGCGATGATATGATTACATATCAGAAGTTCTATGAGCTTTTCTATGCGGCGGCAAGCGGCGTAGAGGTCGGAATTATACCCCAAGCCATTGACAAGGTTACATTTTCGGAAATTGACCGTTTCAGAAGCAACGATGCCAAGGTGGTAATTGTGCTTGGCTTAAATGACGGCGTTTTCCCTAAAAGCTTCGTAAGCGACGGACTTATTTCCGAGGACGAGAGAGAAGCTTTAAGCGATATAGGTGTAAATGTTTCACCAAGTATAAATCAAAGATTAAAAGAGGAGCAGTTCCTCATCTACACGGTGCTAAATTCCGCAAAGGACAGACTGTATTTATCCGCTCCTATCTCGGATAGTAGCGGTAAAACGCTTGCCTCGTCGGATATTATACGAAAGCTGTGCAGAGAAATCTTCCCTGACTTAAAGGTGATGACATTTGAAAATTCACTCCCCGAGAGCAAGCAGGACGCTTTTGAGAGCCTTGCAATTCGCCTTGCCTATGCAAAGGGCGAAAAGGGGAAATTGACACCTGAGTGGCAGGGCATATATAACTATTTAAATAATGACGAGAGATACGCAAAGGCAATCGGCGATATAATAAAGGGTATCAATGTTGCAAATAGTCCCGAAAGGCTGACGACGCAGATGGTTAAGAAATTATACGGCGAGATACTTTTGCTGAGTGCAACCAAAATAGAAAAGTACAACTCCTGTGCGTATGCGTTCTTTTTGGAGTTCGGTCTTGAGGCATATGAGCGAGAGAAGGCAAGCTTTGATGCCCGAGGATTGGGCTATGTCCTTCACAGAGTTTTGTATGAGTATTTTGAAAATTTAAGACGCGCCGGAAGTAACTATATAGATATAACAAAAGAGGATTGCGAAAGAGATATATGCGAATTGGTTTCAAGAGAGGCAAAAAAGGAAAGTGCGGAAATTCTCTATGAGAATTCATATTATTACAGATA
>JAZLIC010000139.1:0-2744 GCA_045617225.1 Clostridia bacterium | reverse complement strand
GGTATATACTATCTTGAAAAGGGCGCATCTCAAAGAGGTAGCGTATGTATATATGACCGTAAGTATTCCGCCATACAGCAAGCCGGTGTAAATGACTTTGATTGGGCGGAAATCTTTAAGGGGGCAGATTGGTTTCACTTTACGGGTATTACCCCCGCATTAGGCGAAAACCTTGTAGAAATATGCAAAAAAGCCTGTGTTGAGGCTAAAAAACAGGGTGTAAAAATATCCTGCGACTTAAATTACAGAGGTAAACTGTGGACAAGAGAGCAAGCAAACAAAGCCATGACCGAGCTTTGCAAGTTTGTTGATGTTTGCATAGCAAACGAGGAAGACGCAAAGGATGTATTCGGCATTGAGGCGGAAAACACCGATATTAACGGCGGCAAGCTCAATAAAGAGGGGTACAAATCCGTTGCAAAGCAACTAAAAGACAAGTTTGGCTTTGAAAAGGTGGCAATAACACTGCGCTCGTCAATCAGCGCCAACGATAATGACTGGGCGGCAATGCTATATGACGGAGAGGATTATTATTTTTCAAAGGAGTATCACCTGCATATCGTTGACCGCGTAGGCGGCGGCGACAGCTTCGGTGCAGGGCTTATTTATTCTATATTAAACAATAAATCAAGCAAAGAAATAGTAGAATTTGCTGTTGCGGCTTCGGCACTTAAACACTCCGTTGAGGGCGACTTTAACCGTGTTACTGTCAGTGAGATTGAAAAGCTTGCAGCAGGAAACGGTTCGGGCAGAGTGCAAAGATAAGGGGAGAGTAGTAGATGAAAGTAACAGATGTTAAAACTTTTGCGGTAGATTGTTTCAGAACAAATTGGGTGTTTGTAAAGGTTTATACCGACGAGGGGATAACCGGTGTGGGCGAAGCAACCCTTGAATATAAAGAAAAGGCGCTTATAGGCGCTGTCGAACATATTAAAGAATATCTTGTCGGCAAAAATCCGCTTGAAATTGAAAAACATTTTCATAATATTTACAGAGATGCTTATTGGCGCGGCGGTGCCGTTCTGATGTCTGCGCTTTCGGGAGTAGAAATGGCACTTTGGGATATTTTGGGTAAGAGCCTTAATGTTCCGGTACACACACTTATGGGTGGAAAAGTGAATGATAAAGTCCGCATTTATGTAAACGGCTGGTTTGCCGGCGCAAAAACGCCAAAAGAATTTGGAGAAAAAGCAAAAGTTGCCAAGCAAAGAGGCGTAACAGCGATGAAATGGGATCCTTTTGGAAAAAGTTATCTTAATATTACAAATAAGGATTTGAATACTGCAATAGAATGTGTTGGAGCAGTTCGAGAGGCCGTTGGTAACGATGTTGATCTCCTGATTGAAGGGCACGGAAGATTTAATATTCCTACAGGTATTAAAATCGCGAAGGAATTGGAGCAGTTTAAGCCCATGTTTTTTGAAGAACCGGTTCCACCCGATAATCTGGATGCTTTAAAAGCGGTCAAAGATAAGTCGCCTGTTGCGATTGCAGGCGGAGAAAGGCTTTATACACGCTGGGGCTACAAGCCGTTGTTTGATAAAATGGCTTGTGATTATATTCAACCCGATATTTCGCACGCAGGCGGAATTTCGGAGCTGAAAAAACTCGCATCAGAGGCAGAGTGCCGATATATTCCGTTTGCGCCGCATAATCCGTCCGGCCCGGTCGCCAATGCCGCAACACTCCAACTTGCGGCTAGCTGCCCCAATTTCTGCATTTTGGAGATTATGTATTCCGATGTTGAATGGCGTAAGGAAGTGACAAACGAGCTTTTGGAATATAAGGATGGCTATATAACGATTCCAGATAAGCCCGGACTCGGAATTGAGATCAATGAGGAGGAGTGCTTGAAACATCCCTATCAGCTGCACACACTCCGCCACTATACGGGTGCTTTGACGGATATAAGACCCGCAAAAACAGAATTTTATTTTTAAGGAGAAAATGGTATGAACAAATTTGAAGTAGCAGATCACGAACCGAGCTATTTGCCCGATGGTGAATGGTGCCTGGTCTGGGCAGACGAATTTGACGGCACAGAGCTTGACCGCACAAAGTGGGATTTCAGGCTTGATTTTTGGGGCAAGCCTTTTGATGCTTATACCGATCAGGGCGTTATTTTAGACGGTAAGAGTCATATTGAATTACATAGAACAGAAAAAAACGGATATTATGTTTCGCCCCAACTCCAAACGGGTTTCAATTCCTTTGATGCGCCTAAAGATTCCGAGGGGATTTGGCCTTTAGGTACTGTCAAAGAGCCCAAATTTGAGCACAGATACGGCTATTATGAATGTCGCTGCAAGTTCCCCCGAGAGCCCGATGTTATGTGGAGCGCATTTTGGGTGCAGGCCGCCTCAATAGGAACCACATACGACCCTAAATGGAGTGGTATTGAAAGCGATATTATGGAAAACTTCTACTCTGATACGGCTTCTACCGGTAATATTTACGGCGGTTACGGAAAGCAGTATCAGGAAGAAGGCAGAGTGAATTATGACCTTGAAAAGACCGAAGGTGATTGGCACTACTTCGGTATGGACTGGCAATCTGACGGCTATGTGTTCTATTGTGACGGAAAAGAAATTTCCCGCTGCTGTGACCGTGTTTCACAGGTCCCACAGTTTATTCTGCTCACTACTGAGATCAGAGGATACCGTGTCGGAAAGCCTTTGAAAGTGGGAGAATATACGGAGAACTATTTAACCGTCGATATCGGTGACACCAAAAGGAGACATCCC
>JAZLIC010000138.1:0-3832 GCA_045617225.1 Clostridia bacterium | reverse complement strand
TCGCCTTATGAGGACAAAAAAACCGTCCCCCAATAAATATCAGAGGACGGATATTTCCGTGTTACCACCTCAGTTCACAAGCATCTCACGATAGCTTGCCTTAATGGGTAGCCATCACTACCCCACGCTGTAACGGGCGTTCCCGACAAGGGTTACTGTAAGTTCTCCCTTGCAGCTTAAAGACTGTATTCGGTACGTTTCCAAGCTTTAGCTCACACCAACCGCTAACTCTCTCTGCCTCTTTCACGCCCTACTTGTTTCTCATCATCGCTTTTAAAACTGCCATGTATTTAGTTTTTAAGATTTTATCATAATTTTCTTCGTTTGTCAACAGGATTTCTCACAATATTCCAAAAGTGCTTTGCACCCTATATAAATATCGTCCCATGTTTCTTCAAAATTGCCGGTATACCACGGGTCTGCAACCTCTTTGTCCATATCAGCAAAGCTCATAAGCATAAACACTTTGTCATTATATTTATCGCCGACAAATCTTTTTATGTTGCGCATATTGTTGTTATCCATAACGACTATCATATCAAAATCTTCAAAGTCATCATATTTAATCTGCCTTGCAGTCTTTCCGTCACAGGTTATGTCATGCTTTAAAAGTTCTCGCCTTGCGGGAGGATATACGGGATTGCCGATTTCCTCTGTACTTGTTGCGGCAGAAGCAATCAAAAACTTATCCGAAGCATCTCTATCTTCAACTAACCTTTTCATCACGAATTCCGCCATCGGACTTCTGCATATATTCCCGTGACAGACAAAAAGTATCCTCGTCATTTTTTCTCCTTATTATTTATTATTTCCTCTGCATATCTTACAGTTTCCATAGCATCCTTAGAATACTTGTCCGCTCCGATTTTATTTGCATACTCCTCTGTAAGCACCGCTCCTCCTACTACTACCTTGCACCACGGCGCTTCTTTTCGCAGAAGCTTTATGGTATCCTCCATTGCAGGCACAGTCGTCGTCATAAGCGCGCTAAGTCCAACAAGAGGCGCCTTTGTTTCTTTAACCTTATCGGCAATTATCTCGGGTGGAACATCTTTGCCCAAATCTATTACTTCAAAGCCATAATTTTCAAGAAGAAGCTTTACTATATTCTTTCCAATCTCATGTATATCGCCCTTGACCGTGGCAAGCACAAAGGCGCATTTTGTTTTACTCTGTCCGCCGCCCATAGATGCCTTTATAGCCTCAAAAGCAGATTGTGCCGCTTCCGCACTCATAAGCATTTGCGGCAAAAATGCAATCTTTTTTTCAAAGTCATATCCCACTTTATCAAGAGCAGGAACAATTAACTCATCTATAATCAAAGTCGGTTCGGTATCTTTTAAAATCTCGTTGGTAAGCTGCATTGCCCTTTCCTTCATTCCGTTTACAATTGCGGCTTTAAGAGCGGATTTTGTATCAGCTTCTTCCTTTACCGAAGTTTGATTTTCCGCATCGGCATCTGTCATATATTTAATATACTTCTCGCAATTTTCGTCTAAACCGTGAAGAGCCATATATGAATAATAAGTCCGCATCATATCTTCTGAATACGGGTTCATTATCGCCGTCGACAAACCGTTTTCAAGTGCCGCCGCAAAGAAGCAACTGTTAATCGCATTTCTGTTCGGCAGTCCGAATGACACATTGGAAACGCCAAGCGATGTATGGCATTTAAGCTTGTTCTTAATTATATTAAGCGCCGAAAGAGTATTTACTGCCGCATATTTATCCGCACTCACCGTCATGGCAAGGGCATCAAAGATAATATCCGATTCCTTTATGCCATATTCTTTGGCAGTATCTAAAATTTTCTCTGCTATCTTAACTCTGTCCTCTGCCTTTTCGGGAATTCCGTCCTCATCTAATGTCAGTGCTATCACCGCACCACCGTATTTTTTGACAAGCGGGAATACCTTTTCCATAGACTCACGCTTACCATTGACGGAATTTATCAAAGCCTTTCCGTTGTATATTCTAAGCGCCTTCTCCATTGCGCCAATGTCTGCGGTATCAATTTGAAGCGGGAGGTCGGTAACAGACTGCAAATTATAAACCACATTCGTCAGCATCTGTTTTTCATCAATTCCGGGCATTCCTACATTGACATCAAGTATATGAACGCCTTTTTTCGCCTGGCTTATTCCCTCGTCTAAAATATAATTGATATCATTATCTTTAAGTGCTTGTTTAAGCCGTTTTTTGCCTGTCGGATTTATTCTCTCGCCTATCAACACAGGCTTCTTGTCAAATACAACCGTATGAGTATATGAAGATACTACGGTTATATTTTTCTCCTGTACGGGAACGGGTTTTATCCCCTTACACTTTTCGGTCAAAGCCTTGATATAATCAGGCGTAGTTCCGCAACAACCGCCGCAAATACGCACACCCTTTTCTACAAAGCCTTTTACATCGTCAGAAAATTCATCAGGCTCTACATCGAAAATCGTTTTGCCATCTACAATCTTCGGAAGTCCTGCATTCGGCTTTAATATTACAGGAACCGACGCAACCTTTAAAATGCGTTCAGCAACCTTTCCTAATTGCTTTGGTCCAAACGAACAATTTGCGCCGATAGCATCTGCTCCCATACCTTCAAGCAAAGCAACCATTGCTTCGGGCGATGCCCCTGTAATCAAACAATCATTTTCGCTATACGCATTTGTGACAAAGACCGGCAGGTCAGAATTCTCCTTTACCGCAAGGAGTGCCGCCTTGGTTTCAAGGCTGTCATTCATTGTTTCAATAACAAAAAGGTCTACACCGTATTTTAAGGCAATTTTTACACTCGTTGCAAATACACCAACCGCTTCTTCAAAATCTAAATCTCCGTATGGAGCAAGCATTCTGCCGGTCGGGCCTATATCAAAGGCTATAAACTTTTCTTGCTCTCCGCTTGACTTCTCTCGTGCTGTCTTTGCCGCCTCTATTGCGTTTTTGATTATCCCCTCTAACTCTTGCTCAGAATACTTTAACGTGTTTGCCTCAAAGGTATTAGTGCATACCGTATTGGAGCCGGCATCAAAATATGCTTTATGTATATCACTTATACTATCGCTATGAGTTATATTCCAATCGGCAGAACTTTCGCCGGGCTTTAAACCCATTTTCTGCAAAATGGTTCCCATACCGCCGTCAAGATATAGGATATTATTTTTTAAATACTCAATTATATTCATATCAAGGCTCCTTATTTACCTAATATCTCCGACACATTTGCCTTAATCTGTCTTGCAACCTCCGGCTTGTTCATTGAATACACATGGACATTATTTATTCCGTTTGCATATAAATCAATTATTTGGTCGGTTGCGTAGGCAATACCTGCCTGCATCATAGCCTCAGGTTCGCTTCCGAATTTATCAACAATCGTCTTAAACCTCTGCGGCATAAATGAGCCGGAAAGCTTAATCGCCCTTTCCACCTGTTTTCCGTTGGTTATCGGCATTATTCCGGCAACAACAGGAACTGTAATACCTGCCTCACGGATTTTGTATAAAAAATTATAGAGCAGGTTGTTATCAAAAAACATCTGTGTTGTCAAGAAATCACAACCTGCATCAACCTTCTCTTTAAGATGCTTTATATCTTCTTTTTGGGTTATGCTCTCGGGGTGTACCTCTGGGTAACACGCACCGCCTACGCAGAAGTCGCCGCTCTTTTTAAGCTCCCTAACAAGCTCTACCGCATATTTATACTCCCACGCTTCACGCTCCTTATCTGTTGCGTTTTCGGGTATATCACCTCTGAGTGCCATAACATTTTCTATTCCGCATTCCTTCATAAGAGAAATTTTTTCGCTGACCAACTTTTTTGAAGAAGAAACACAGGT
>JAZLIC010000137.1:0-2551 GCA_045617225.1 Clostridia bacterium | reverse complement strand
TAAACCGTCATCACCAAGTGGCTTGATACTTAAATGATGCTGCATAACTGCGATAGCATCCATATTATCAACTGTACCACTGTTATTAACATCGCCGTAAGTAACGGTTGTTTCTGTTGCTTCAGCAAAGCTGTATGTCTTTGCAACAGCAGTAATACCCTTGCCGCCAACCTTGATTAAGATAGTGCTGTCTTCATCAAAAGCAGCAATGTTATCTGTATCGTCAGCGTCAACGCCCTTTGCAACCTTAAACTTGATTGAACCGCTCTCTGCGGAAACTGTCTGGTCAATCCAACCAACAGGTGTGTTTGCTTCATCAAAAGCTGTTGTTTCATCGCCGCCAAGTATATCTGTGATATCATAAGCAAAAACTGTAAGCTGACTTACTTCTGTGGTATCAACACCGCTGTAATTAACAGTAATGTTATAATAATCACCGCTTTGTGTAGCAGTGATATCTCCGAGCTCAAGGTCTGTCTCAGCAAATGCAACTGTACCGAGAGATGCACTAACCATAACTGCGGAAATCAAACCTGCTCCGATTTTAAATAACTTATTCATTCTCATACTTTTTGCCTCCTAAACATTATAATTTATTCAATATAGAATAATGTCAAATTTTACTGCAAAAACGAGGCTTTCCTCCTTTCTTCAAAAAATATATGCGGCGGCGCAAACGAGATTATTCGTCACGCCTAATTTTATTTACAAAATTATACGATAGTATTATACTACGGCTTTTATATTTTTTCAAGCCTTTTTTGAAAAAATTTTTAAAAATTTGTAATACTTTTTTAAATTTGCGTCTATATGCCCATTATATAAGCATATAATGGTATAATAAGTCATTATTTCAGGAGGTTTTATGGCATATAATTATAATTTGTTTTGCAATGAACTTAAAAAAATGCCGAATTTAAAATTATTCTCATTCGGCAAGTCGCTTACGGGGCGTGAACTCTTTTGCATAAAATACGGAAGCGGCAGAAGAACGCTTTTAATATCCGCCGCCTTTCATGGTACAGAATGGATTACAAGTATGGTGCTTATGGAATTTATCAAAAGTTTAAGTCAGCAAAGCTTTGCCGACAATTCAGACGATATATGCTTATATCTTGTCCCTATGCTAAATCCGGACGGGATTGAAATACATATTGGCAAGGATAAGCCGCAGATAGAATATCCGTCATTTGAATACGGAAAGGAGATATACTGGCAAGCAAACGCAAGGGGCGTTGACCTAAATCACAACTTTGATGCTGCTTGGGCATCATACAAGTCGGCAGAAGCCGAAAACAAAATTTTTGCTCCCGGTCCGACACGTTTCTCCGGCACTGCACCGGAGTCCGAGCCGGAAAGCCGCGCCCTTGCCGACCTGGTACGGCGGATAAATCCCGAAATGGTGATGGCACTACACTCACAAGGTGAGGTCATCTACTACGACTTTAACGGATTTGTTCCCGAAGGCAGTGCAGAGCTTGTTAAAAAAATGGTATCGGTCAGCGGATATTCTCCCGAAACACCTGAACAAATTGCATCAAGCGGCGGCTTTAAGGATTGGTTTATTGACGCATTTAAACGCCCGGGGTTTACCATAGAGGTCGGCAAGGGGACTAATCCGCTCCCCGAATCCGACTTAAGCGGTATCTGCGAAAAGGTGATACCGCTTATTTATGAATTTTGTTATTTTAGATAGGCGGACGGCAGGGCTTATAAATGCCCGTCTTTGAGGGGCGGCAGGAGCAAGCCCCTGCCCTACGATTTCAAGGGGAGGCAAGGTTTGGGCAAGGCGTTGAGAGAACGGGCAACCACACAGGGTCGCCCCTACCGGCGTAACACGACAATGCGGTCGATAATTGCTATTGACTAATAACTCTGTTTTTTATATAATGTCGGTATGGATACTTTTAAGAAAATCACAGGCATAGTACTTACAATAATATTTGTCCTTTCTCTTTTTGGCTGCAACAAAAAAGAGGTTTCTCGTGATACCCAATTTTTATTCGACACGGTTTGTACCATAGAAGCCGATGTATCTGCCGATAAGATAAAGTCAGTCTTTGACGCTCTGTCCGATTTGCAAAAAAGAACCGACAAATTTTCTGATAGTTCGATTGTATCGCAAGTCAACAACGCAAAGGCAGATGAGGTTATCGCTCTTGATGATGATTTGTTTCAAATCATAAATACCGCCCTTGATGTATCAAAAAAAAGCGGCGGTGCCTTTGATATAACCGTTGCACCGCTGAGCGAGCTTTGGAATTTTAAAGGCGAGGAGCATAATATTCCAAATGCCGAGCTTATAAAAGAGGCTTTAAGCAAAGTGAATTTTAAAGACTTGTGTTTGGACAAGCAAAATAAAACAATATCGAAAAAGTATGACCGCACCCAAATTGATTTGGGCGGTGCGGTAAAGGGATATGCCGCAGACCTTGCATATAATCTTTTGAAAGAAAGCGGCGCAACTTATATGATTATAGACCTCGGCGGAAACATCTATGTTTGGGGCAAAAACCCCAAATCTCCAACCGGGAATTTTACCGTAGGAATT
>JAZLIC010000136.1:0-2948 GCA_045617225.1 Clostridia bacterium | reverse complement strand
AGCCTTTGAGAAGCTTAAAAACAAGCTGTCAAAAGAAGGATTGTTTGACCCTGCACATAAAAAGCCGCTCCCCAAATATCCTAAGACCGTAGGCGTCGTTACTGCACCAACCGGGGCGGCGATACGCGATATTTTAAATATTTTGATGCGTCGCTTTCCATATTCGGATGTTCTTTTATATCCCGTCCTGGTACAGGGCGAAAATGCGGCGGAGAGTATTGCAAATGCGATAAAGTATTTAGACGACAGACACCTTGCAGATGTTATGATTGTAGGACGAGGCGGCGGCTCTATTGAGGATTTATGGGCGTTTAACGAGGAGGTCGTTGCCCGTGCCGTTTATGAGGCAAATACACCTATCGTATCTGCGGTCGGACACGAAATTGACTTTACCATTTCCGACTTTGTAGCGGATTTACGCGCACCTACTCCGTCGGCGGCGGCGGAGCTTGTTGTACCTGACCAAACAGAACTTTTGGAGAAGTTCCAAAATGTGTATTTAAGGCTTTATCGACAAGCCAAAACACATCTTGAAAAGCAACGTATGGAGCTTAAATACTATGCGGACAAGCCTGCTTTAAAGGAGCCTCTGCGTGAGGTAAACGATTTAAGACAGTATTTGGACAGTGTAAAAAATCGTTTTGATACCGAGGTTAAAGCTCGCCTTAATGAGAAAGAACAGGCGTTTAAACTTTATGTGTCAAAGCTTGACGGACTTAATCCGCTTGGCGTTTTGGCACGCGGCTTTTCGGTTGCAAAAGGCGAGAGCGGCAAGGTTATAAAGTCGGTACACGATGTAAAGAGCGGCGATAAATTTGATTTAGTCTTAAACGACGGCAGTGTATCTGCGGTTGTTGAATAAGAGATTTTGGGAGGTAATTTTATGCCTGAAAACAAACAGAGTTTTGAAAATAATTTAAAGGAACTTGAAAATGTTGTAAAAACATTGGAGTCAGGAGAGGTTTCTTTGGACGAGATGCTTACTTTGTACGAGAAAGGAATTTCTCTTACAAAGGCGTGCACATCTGCTCTTGATGAAGCAGAGCAGAAGATAAATGTTCTTACAAAAAATCGTGAAACAGGTGAACTTGAAGCACAACCTTTTAAGGGTATGGGAGAATAGTTATGTCTTTTGATGAGATATTTTTAAGCTATCGAGAGAGTATAAACAAGCGTTTAGACGAATTATCGGCAGTTCCTGATGTGCCGCAAAAAAGTGTATATACCGCAATGCGTTACAGCTTGCTTGCAGGCGGAAAGCGTATCCGGCCCGTACTTACGATGGCAACTGCAAAAATGCTTGGCGGAAGCTTAGAGGCGGCAAAAGAAGTTGGGTGTGCAATAGAATGTATACATACATATTCTTTAATTCATGATGATTTGCCATGTATGGATGATGATGATTTAAGACGCGGTATGCCGACCTGCCATAAAAAGTTTGGTGAAACAACTGCACTTTTGGCAGGTGACGGACTTTTAAATACTGCGGCAGAAATTTTGACATCGGACAGTATTTCAAAGTACATTGCCCCAAAGACACAACTTAAAGTGACTAATCTCATTTTATCTGCTTCCGGAACAAAGGGTATGATTGGCGGTCAGGTGATGGATTTGGAGTATGAGAAAAGAAAAGATGTTACCACCGCAGAGCTTGACAATATGCACGCAGGAAAAACAGGCGCACTTATCCGTTGCAGTGTGGTAGCCGGCGGCATTTTGAGCGGTTTTGATGAATTTTCCCAAGAAATTTTGAAAATTGATGAATTTTCTTCAAAATTGGGGTTGGCATTTCAGATTAAAGATGATATACTTGACTGTGTAAGCGATGAAAAAACTTTGGGCAAGCAGATAGGCAGTGATGAAAAGAACGGCAAAAACACCTTTGTGACGCTTCTTGGTATGGAGGGCGCTGAAAAAAGGCTAAACCAACTTACCGAGGAAGCAATTTCGGCAATATCTGTCTTTGGAGATAAGGCAAAGTTCTTGGTTGAATTTTCAAACTACTTGCTTGACCGAAAGAATTAGAGGTTTTAAATATGCTTCATGATTTTTTTACTAACCGTGTTTTCTTTGTGGTGTTTTTCGCTTGGGCATTTTCCTGTGTGCTAAAAGGCATCTTGGTTGTTATTAAAGAAAAAAGATTTGATATGACACGCTTTTTGGGTCCCGGAGGTATGCCGTCATCACATTCTGCTATTGTGACATGCCTTACAACCTGTGTAGGCATAAGGGCAGGCTTTGGCAGTACCGCATTTGTTATATGTTGTGTTTTTGCATTGATTGTGATGTATGACGCTACGGGTATTCGGCGTGCCGCAGGCGAACAGGCAAAGATGATAAATAAAATTATAGATACCTGGGACGAAATTGACATAAAAGAAAGACAGATAAAGCTTAAAGAAATTTTAGGACATACTCATATAGAAGTCTTTGCGGGGGCAATATTCGGTATTTTAATAGGTGTTATTGCATACCTTTGGTTTGGATTTTAATATGTATTTACGAAAGGAGAAATATATATGAAGATTATGTTAAAGGGTGGCGACGCAAAGGAGTTTGAAAGCGGAACCACACTTCTTGAAATCGCAAAAAGTATCAGTGAGGGATTGGCACGTGTGTGCCTTGCGGCTGAGGTAGACGGTGAGGTAAAGGACTTAACCTTTGCACCAAGCGGAGATTGCTCGGTTAACTTCTTAACATTTGATGATGAAAAAGGCAGACTTGCATACCGTCATACTGCTTCGCACGTTATGGCACAGGCGATTAAGCACCTCTATCCTGATGTAAAGCTTGCCATCGGACCTGCCATTGATAACGGATTTTACTATGATTTTGAGTTCAAAGATGCTATCAGCGCAGAGGATTTTGAAAAAATCGAAGACGAGATGAAGAAGATTATCAAGGAGGATATTCCCCTTGAGCGTTTTGAACTTCCTCGTGCAGAGGCA
>JAZLIC010000135.1:0-2508 GCA_045617225.1 Clostridia bacterium | reverse complement strand
TTGTTCTTTATAATGGGACTTATCACTATGATTACCGAATGGGAACAGGTACACTGCGAAAAATCAAAACGCATACTTTCAATATTTACCTTCCCGTTGTTTATGTTTACTTATGTACCCATTGCAATTATGGCCCTGTTTAAAAAAGTTTCCTGGAAACCGATTAAACATTCCGTCGTACGCACACTTGAAGAAGTGCGTGGCGAAGCTACTATTTAACAAAAAGCTGTAAAAGATAATTTTGTCTTTTACAGCTTTTTTATTTCTCTATTATTTGCTTGAAAATTAAGGTATTATATGGTAGAATATAAACAGAGGTGACACTAATGAACGAAGATAAGCTTTATGGGCGCAATCCTGTTATAGAAGCACTGGAAGCAGATCGTCCGATAGATAAAATTTTCTTGCAAGAAGGGTTAAAGCACGCCCTTATTGGAAAGATTAGAAATAGTGCCAAAGCAAAAGGAATACCTTATCAGTTTGTAGACCGCAAAAAGCTGGACAAGTTGTCCGATGGTGAAAACCATCAAGGTGTTGTTGCCTTGGCGGCGGCACAGAAATATGTTGAAGTTTCTGAAATATTAGAAAAAGCCAAAGCCAAGGGCGAGCCGCCGTTTATAGTAATATGTGACGGACTTACCGACGGTCATAATTTAGGAAGCATTCTGCGCAGCGCAAATGCTGCAGGGGCACACGGAGTAATAATTCCCAAAAACCGCAGCGTCGCCTTAAATTCCGTTGTGGCAAAGACATCTGCCGGAGCTGTAGAATATACTCCTGTCGCAAAGGTGTCAAACATTGCGCAAACAATCGAAAAGCTAAAAAAAGAGGGGCTTTGGATTGTGGGCACAGATGTATCCGGCTCACAAAACCATTTTGAATGTGACCTTAAAGGTCCGCTTGCCATAGTAATCGGAAGCGAAGGCGAAGGAATGAGCCGCATTGTACGAGAGGCCTGCGACTTTCTTGTGACCATACCCATGCTTGGTGAAATAGAATCCTTAAACGCCTCTGTTGCAACAGGTATTTTGCTTTATGAGGCAGTAAGGCAACGTATGAAATAAAAAGTGAGGAAAACAATATGAATTTAAACAAAACCGAAAAGCATCGTTCATTTATCATAAATACTTTATACTTTGCGCTTATTGCAGCTTTGGTTTTTATTGCCCTTAAATATGTCATAAAATGGGTTATGCCATTTTTTATCGGCAGTATTGTGGCTCTTATATTCAGGCCCCTTATCCGTATAACAAGCAAAAAGACCAAGCTCAGCGAGAAGTTTTGGGGATTTATATACATAATCGCCGGATATGTTATAATAGGTCTTTTATTATGGCTTTTGGGATACAAGCTTATAATTTGGATTAAAGATATTGCAATGAATTTGCCTAAATACTATACCAAAGATATAGCACCGTTTATGGATTATCTTACCCGGGGTATAATAGATTTTGCAGGTAAAATTTCGCCTGATATCGTTGACCAAATCAAGATAAGCCTCAGCAACTTCGGCGATAACATACGGTCAGGCATATTAAGTCTGTCTGCCGACACGGTATCGCTTATTGCAAACGGCTCTAAAAAAGTACCTCTCTTTTTAATATCCTTGGTTTTTACCATACTGTCATCACTGTTTATCAGTATGGACTTTGTAAGCATAAAAAACTTTGTAAAGCGTCAAATGTCCAAAGAGCAGATAGACTTCTTTATAGATATAAGAAACTATCTTAAAAAGACCGCCCTCAGCTATCTCAGGGCATACCTTATCCTTATGTGCATCACCTTTGTTGAAGTATCGGTAGGCCTTTTGACTCTGCGTGCGCCGCACGCCATAATCATTGCCCTTATAATCGCTATTGCCGACGCATTTCCTGTACTCGGCACAGGAACCGTTGTTATACCCTGGGCGATTTTATCGCTTTTTAAAGGCGAATTTTATCTTGCGGCAGGACTTATTATACTCTACTTAATAGTCACTACCGTACGCCAATTTATAGAGCCTAAAATCATCGGCGACCAGCTTGGACTGCCTCAAATCGTAACCATTCTTTGTATCTATTTGGGATTTATTATGTTTGGAATTATGGGAGCTATCTTATTCCCTATCACTATGAATATTATCGTAGACCTTCAACGTGCAGGAAAGATAAAGCTTTGGAAGTAAGGAGGCATCAAATTGTATAAAGGTATAATTTTTGATATGGACGGAACAATCTTTGACACAGAGCCTATCTCATATATTACATGGCAACAGGCGGAAGGGGATATGGGTTTTAAATCAGACAAAGAACTTTTTATGTCGTGTGTAGGATTGCCGGCAGTTGAAATCGGCAAAAAGATGGTAAGCTATCATGGTGATAACTTTGACTATAAGCTTTTCAGAGAAAAAAAGATTGCGTACTCCGATAAGTATTTAAAGGAGCATGGCGTACCGCTGAAACCGGGACTTGAAGAACTTCTTAAAGCCATAAAAGACGCAGGTATTAAATGTGCGGTCGCTACCTCGAC
>JAZLIC010000134.1:0-2199 GCA_045617225.1 Clostridia bacterium | reverse complement strand
TGTCAAAGTACAAATATAATATATTTGGTATTGTATAAATTATCAAGAGGTAGAGAGAATGAAGGAATTTATTACATCAAGCGTTGAGGAAACAAAGGCAGTAGGCAGAGAATTTGCCAAAAGCCTCTCCCCGGGAGCAGTGGTAGCGCTTCGGGGTGATTTGGGCGTGGGAAAGACCGTTTTTGTAAAAGGTGTTGCGGAAACACTGCACTGTGATGACAACATTTTAAGCCCCACCTTTACTCTGGTTAATGAGTGTGGTGGCACTCCGCCTCTTTATCATTTTGATGTTTGTCGACTTGAAAACCCCTCGGTTGAGGAGTGCGATTGGATTGACGAATACCTTTTTAGTGACGGCGTTTGCCTGATTGAATGGGCGGATAATATTGCAAAAATTCTGCCTGATAATACCATTTATGTGGAGATAAACAAGTTGCCCCAAAAAGGGACGGATTATCGTGAAATAAAAATAGGGATTTAAGGAGATAACTATGCTGGCGTTTGGAATAGATACCTGTTGTGCGGCGGCGACTGCGGCACTGATTGACGAAACACGGCTGATAGCCGAAACATTTATAAATACAAAAAAGACACATTCCGAAAAGATGCTTCCGCAGATAGACAATATGCTTGCATTTGCGGAGGTTGACATAAACGATGCAGATTGCTTCTGTGTTGCTTGCGGTCCCGGCTCCTTTACGGGAGTGCGGATTGGTGTTGCAATGGTCAAGGCCTTTGCAGAGGCGACGGGAAAGCCGTGCGTTTCTGTATCAACCCTACACGCCCTTGCAAATAATGTGGGCGTTTTTAACGGCATAATCTGCCCTATCCTTGATGCAAGGCGGAATCAGGTATATAACGCATTGTTCAGAGGCGGCGAAAGCCTTGTGCGTATCTGCGATGACCGTGCCTTGGGACTTGATGAGTTGCTTGTCGAGCTTAAAGAGTATACGGAGCCTGTCATTTTTTTAGGTGACGGCGTTTTGGTATACGAAGCCGAGATAAAAGAGGCACTTGGAGAGAGCGCAATTTTTGCACCGGTATCGCTGAGGCTTAATCTTGCGGCTTCTGTGGCAGAAGTCGGACTTAAACTCTTTAAAGAGGGCAAGACAACACCTGTTGATGAACTTTCGCCGCAGTATCTGCGTCTGTCACAGGCGGAGCGTGAAAAGAATATGAAGAAGGACGGTATAAACAAATGAAGATAAAAAATACTTTAATATCAATATTACTTGCCCTTTGTCTTGCTTTTAGCGGATTTTCGGCGTTTTCTGCGCCTGAGGATATTGACGAAGACGAGGTAGTGAGCGAGGCTTACGAGGACGAAGAAGAACGACCGACCGTGGATAAAAAGGGGCGTCCCATTCTGCCTGAGAGAGAAACCGCCGTTCTTATCGATATGAAGTCCGGCGTTGTGCTGTACGAGAAGGATTGTCACAAGCGAATGTACCCTGCAAGCACCACAAAGGTTATGACCGCACTCTTGGTTGCGGAGGCTGTTGACAGAGGCGATATAAAGCTTGAAGATACAATCACTGTTACCGAGGAGGCGCTTGAAGATTTGCCGATTGACGGTTCGGGCATAGAATTAAAAACGGACGAAGAAATGTCGGTAAAAAACCTTCTCTACGGACTTATGGTAGCATCAGGCAATGATGCGGCAAATGTTTTGGCAATCGCCATAAGCGGAAGTGTCAACGCCTTTGTAGATAAGATGAATGAGCGTGCAAAGGAGCTTGGACTTGAAGATACGCACTTTGTAAACCCTCACGGGCTCCATGACGAAAATCATTATTCTTCTGCCGCTGACCTTGCAACCATTGCAAAAGAGGGAATGAAGCACGAATGTTTTTATAATGCGGTTAATGTGGCACATATAAAAATACCGCCTACGAATTTAAGCGAGGAAAGATACTACATAAGCACTAACGGCTTAATGTCCGAGATGCGTTACCGTGAATACTATTATAAGGGCTCAATCGGTATAAAGACAGGGCATACAAGCGATGCCGGTAACTGCCTTATATCGGCGGCAAAGAGAGATAACTTAACCCTTTTGGGGGTAGTGCTAAACGGCGAAGGCGCCGGAGATTCGCATAAGGACAGTATCCGCCTTTTGGATTACGGATTTAAGCACTTTAAAGCCATTGTTGCAGTAAAGAAGGGCGAAATGCTCTCCGAAATCAAGGTAAAGCAAGG
>JAZLIC010000133.1:0-5398 GCA_045617225.1 Clostridia bacterium | reverse complement strand
TCCTGGGGTGCTTTGGCAGGTGCGTTTTTAGCTCCGTTTTTGTATGGCCTCTATTATAAAAAGACTTCAAAAATTGCGGTTGCAACCTGTTTTGTATACGGTGTAGGTCTTGAAATTATCCAACTTTTAATCTCGCTTGGTATGCTTGATGTTTCGGGCATTCCCGTACTCTTGTTTGTCTTTAAAAATTCTTTGTATTCAGGCGTATTTGCTATGGTGGGCGGTCTTATACTTGTGCCTATTATAAGCCTCCTTACACCAAAATCACGCCCTGATAATGTTGAAGAAATGTTTAGTTGCTATAATGATAAAAAGATGGTTGAAATTACAGATAGCTTAGGAAAATAGTGGGGAGAAATAAAATGCAGAATTATTACAGTCCCGAAATAGAAACTGCAAGTAGGGAAGAAATCTTAAAAATACAGAATAAAAAAATAAAAGAGCAAGTCCGTTATGTATATGAAAATGTTTCGTACTATCGTGATTTGATGGATAAGAAGAATGTGTCACCTGATGACATAAACGGCGTTGAGGATATAAAAAAGCTTCCGTTTTTGACAAAGGCAGACCTTCGTGAGTCATATCCTTTTGGTCTGTTAGGTGCCGACCTTAAAGATTGTGTGCGTATCCATTCAACTTCCGGTACTACCGGAAAGAGAGTGGTTGCGTTTTATACCCAGGAAGATATTGATATTTGGGACGAATGTTGCGCAAGAGCAATCGTGGCAGCAGGAGGAAGTAATGAAGATATATGCCAGATTTGCTATGGCTACGGCCTTTTTACCGGTGGTGCCGGTATTAACGGCGGCTCTCACAAAGTCGGATGTCTGACTCTGCCGATGTCTTCCGGAAATACTGAACGTCAGGTTCAATTTATGATGGATTTAGGTGCGACAATTCTTTGCTGTACGCCGTCTTATGCCGCATATATCGGCGAATATCTTGCAGAAGCAGGATATAAGCCTGAGGATAATAAGCTTAGAATAGGTATTTTCGGAGCAGAGCCCTGGACAGAAGAAATGAGAAAGAGTATTGAAGAAAGTCTTGGCATAAAAGCTTATGATATTTATGGTTTAACCGAGATAAGCGGCCCCGGAGTTGCGTTTGAATGTTCCGAACAAAACGGTATGCATATCAACGAGGACCATTTCTATGTTGAAATTATTGACCCGGACACGGGCGAAGTTCTGCCTGACGGTACGGCAGGTGAACTAGTATTTACATCTTTGGATAAGAAAGGTTTTCCGCTTCTTAGATACAGAACAAGAGATATTTGCGTGCTTTCAAGGGAAAAGTGTTCATGCGGCAGAACTCATGTAAAGATGTGTAAGCCGATGGGCAGAAGCGATGATATGATGATTATTCGCGGCGTAAATGTATTCCCAAGCCAGATTGAAACTGTTTTATTAAACGAAGGTTATACATCAAATTATCAAATTATAATCGACCGTGTAAATAACTCCGATACATTTGATATAAATGTTGAAGTATTACCTGAGCAATTCTCCGATAAAGTTAGTAATGCGCAAAAGATGGAAAAAAAGTTGGAGTCAGCTATGCGAACTATGCTTGGTATTGGTCCGAATATTCATCTTGTGCCGCCTAAATCAATCGCAAGAAGCGAAGGAAAAGCGGTAAGAATAATTGATAAGAGAAAACTTCATAATTCATAATTAAGGAGGAATAAAAGTGGCTGTTAAGCAATTATCGGCGTTTGTTGAAAACAAACCCGGAAGTTTAATTGATATAGTTAAGGCTTTATCTGATGAAAAGATAAATCTTCGTGCTATGAGTATTGCAGATACAAAAGACTTTGGTATTCTCCGTTTAATTGTATCTGATGTTGAAAAGGCAAAAGTTGTTTTAGAAGACATCGTCCTTGTTGCAATAACTGATGTTATCGCTGTTGAAATGAAAGACGAAGTCGGCTCTTTAAAAAATATTTTAAATATTTTGGGAAATGCCGATATCAATGTTGAGTATATGTATGCATTCACTGCTTCTAAAGCATTTGGAGCGTATGTTGTTATCCGTGTTGATGATACTCCTCTTGCTGAAAAGGTGCTTACGGAAAGCGGTATAAATACGCTGACCGATAGCGATATTTTAGCAATATAACTGATAATTATGAATAATTTATTTATACGAATTCTGCTTTTGATAATCGGTGCAGGTTTGTTGATTTTAACCCTGTTTCTATTTATTTTTGCAAATATAACGATAGGTATAGTTGCTACTGGCGTTTTGGGAGCAATGCTTTTGCTTTGGGCAAACTTTTATGATAAAGTGAACAAGTTTTTTAAAACAAAATCAGGCAAAATTTTAAAGTTATTTTTAATAACTATTATAATTTGCGAATTCGCTTTAACTTCCTTTGTTGCAATATATGGGCAAAATGATACCGTAACTTATAACGAAGATGTAGTTATAGTTTTAGGCTCCGGGGTTAAAGGTAATCAACCCGGTGCACCGCTCAAGCTTAGACTTGATAAGGCTCTTATATACCATGAAAAAAATCCCGATGCGTATATAGTTGTAACGGGCGGTATGGGAAACGGTGAGCGACTTAGCGAAGCCGAAGTTATGAAAAACTATCTTGTAATAAACGGAGCGGACGAAGATAAAATCTTGATGGAAACCGAGTCCACTTCTACAAGAGAAAATATGCGGTTTTCAAAAACAATTCTCGATGAAGTACTAAAAGGTGATTACAGTATCAATGTAATAACAAACGACTTTCATATGTACAGAAGCCTGTATTTGGCAAAAGATGAAGGCTTTAAGCAGGTACATAGTATGCACACGGGACTTAAATGGTATAATATTTTGCCGTGTTATATCAGAGAAAGCCTGGCAATACTTAAAACCTGGATAATCGGATAATTCATAACTACCGATATTAGTCGGTAGTTATGTTTTTTTAGTTATTTTTACACCAATACTTGATAACTTCTTCTCGAATTCCTCATATCCGCGCTCAATGTGTTCAATGTCGCTGATTTCGGTATCTCCTGTTGCTGCCAATGCGGCAATTACAAGTGCGGCACCTGCTCGCAAGTCGGTTGCCTTTACTTTTGCTCCGCTTAACTTTTTAATACCGTTTATTACGGCGCTTCTGCCGTCAATTTTAATATTTGCACCCATTCTGCAAAGCTCGGGGACTTGCAGAAATCGGTTTTCAAATATAGTTTCAACTACAACGCCCGTACCTTCGGCAACGCTCATAAGTGCCATAAATTGTGATTGCATATCGGTTGGAAACCCCGGATACGGCAAGGTTTTTATATCAACAGCGTGAAACTTGTTTTGTGCATCAAGATCGATGAATGTATCTCCGATTTCAAGATTAAGTCCCATTTCTTCAAGCTTTGCAGTAATTGGTTTTAGGTGATTCGGAATAACATTATTAAGCCTGATTTTGCCTTTGCAAATTGCCGCCGCAGTTAAAAATGTTCCTGCTTCGATTCGGTCGGGAATAATTGTATGAGAGGCGGAATGAAGCTCTTTTTTGCCGACAATGCGTATTGTATCACCGCCTGCGTTTTCAATCTCTGCACCCATCTTGGCTAAGAATTCCGAAAGGTCAATGATTTCAGGCTCGGTTGCGGCGTTTTCTATAATTGTTTCACCCTCTGCAAGGCAAGCGGCAATCATAAGATTTTCCGTTGCACCGACGCTCGGAAAATCAAGATATACACGCGTGCCGACCAATTTTTCGCATTTGGCGTCAATATACCCATGCCCTTGCTTTAATTTTACGCCAAGCGCACTAAAACCTTTCAGGTGCAAGTCAATAGGTCTTGTCCCGATTGGGCAACCGCCCGGCAGTGGAATACGCACTTTTCCAAGACGTGCGAGAAGAGGACCCATAAGCAGTATTGACGCTCTGAATTTGCTTGCAAGCTCGTATGTTACCGATTTGGGTTTTAAATCATTTAAAGATATTTCCAATCCGTTTGTACTATTTTTGATAATTTTTCCGCCGATTTTTTCTATAAGCATACACATATTTTCCGTGTCCGAAAGCTTTGGTATGTTATACAATGTAGAAGTATCGCTTGATAAAAGTGCTGCCGCCATAATAGGTAGTGCAGAGTTTTTAGAGCCGCTTACAGTAACAATGCCGTTTAAATTTTCACATGGAGAAACAATATATTCTGACAATCAAATCACCCTTTCCGAATAATTATTTACAAAAATTCTGTTATGTATGCGGCTTAGGGCGGAATTCACCGCCCTTTTTGTCAGTTTTCTGAAATAATAACGGTTACACTTTCTTCGCTTGCAAAAACAGGCGTGAATGTTTTTGAGCATAAAAAAAGAGATGTAACCAAAAGAAGGGAAAATAGTATCTTTTTCATTGAAACCTCCATGCGATAGTTTAATTTTGATTTCATTTTTATTTTCTTCAAAGTGCTTTTTTATATCCTCGAAATTTTTGTGAATACTTCATACAAATTGCAAAAAAAATCTTGACAATAAAAATTTTTTATGATATACTGACAGTGTTGTGCGGGAGTGGCTCAGTGGTAGAGCGTCACCTTGCCAAGGTGAACGTCGCGAGTTCGAATCTCGTCTTCCGCTCCAAAAATCCTCGTTCTTTAGAACGAGGATTTTTACTTATTGCACTTCATATTAAAATCGTTGATTTTTTATAGTTAATATGCTATAATTTAATTAAATAATAGATAAAAACTATGAAAGGTGAAGGTGTATGAAAAGGTTTATAGCTGTTATTTTAAGTTGTTTGATTTTTAGCACAACGATGCAGGTTATGGCGAAAAACGGTGATATTGTTGGACATATTTATTCCACCGACATCATTGCATATGTGTGCGGATCGGCGGTGCCGTCTTACAATATCGGCGGACGAACTGTGATTGTGATTGAAGAAGCTGCAGATAGTTGCAACAGCATTTATTATGATTATGATGACAGTATCAGGCAACTTGATGTGGAAGGATTTAATGCACAACCTATAAATAATAAGATTGAAAGAGGCAAGGTTGGCAAAATAGTGGGCGATGTGTATGATACGGATATCAAGGTAGTATTTAACGGCAGCCTGATAAAAGGATATAACATCGGCGGAAGAACGGCTGTTTGCATAGAGGATTTGGGCGGCGACAACTCCACAAGTCCGAATGAGAAATACGGCTATTCGTTATATGCTGCAAGGCACATTTGGGACGAAGTAAACAGAACCATCAGTCTTGAGTTTGCAGGCACGCTCAGGCAATTCAATGAGCCTGCCGCACAATTCAGTTTTACTTTTTCGGACGGAATTTACAAGGCAGAGTACACTCCCGATATCGGATATGTGTCAGGCTATACTGACAGTTGTTCAGACGAATATTTGGACGAAAAATGTGTATTTAAACCGCTTGAACTTGAATTA
>JAZLIC010000132.1:0-3427 GCA_045617225.1 Clostridia bacterium | reverse complement strand
AAAAAATCGAAGACGAGATGAAGAAGATTATCAAGGAGGATATTCCCCTTGAGCGTTTTGAACTTCCTCGTGCAGAGGCAATAAAGTTTATGGAAGAAAAGGGCGAGCCTTATAAGGTAGAGCTTATCAACGACCTGCCTGAGGATGCGGTTATATCCTTCTATAAGCAAGGCGACTTTACCGACCTTTGTGCAGGACCGCACCTTTTGTCAACAGGCAAGCTTAAAGCGGTAAAACTCCAAAATACCGCCGGTGCATATTGGCGCGGTAATGAGAATAACAAAATGCTCACTCGTATTTATGGTACAGCTTTTCCAAAGAAGTCGGAACTTGATGAGTATTTAGAGCGCATAGAAGAAGCAAAGAAGCGTGACCACCGTAAGCTTGGCCGTGACCTCGGACTTTTCGTGATGATGGACGAGGGTCCCGGTTTCCCATTCTTCTTGCCAAAGGGTATGACGCTTAAAAATACTCTTATTGATTTCTGGCGTGAAATTCATAAGAGAGAGGGCTATGTTGAGGTTTCAACACCTATGATGCTTAACCGTGAACTTTGGGAGCGTTCCGGACATTGGGACCACTACAAAGAAAATATGTATACTACGGTAATTGACGATATGGACTTTGCAATCAAGCCTATGAACTGCCCCGGCGGCCTTTTGGTATATAAATCCGACCTCCGTTCCTATCGTGATTTGCCTATCAGAATGGGTGAGCTTGGTTTGGTACACCGTCACGAAAAGTCAGGCGCTCTCCATGGACTTATGAGAGTCAGATGCTTTACACAGGACGATGCACATATCTTTATGATGCCGGAGCAGATTACCGAGGAAATCAAGGGCGTTGTTCGCTTGATTGACGAAGTTTACAATATGTTTGGCTTTAAGTATCATATTGAACTTTCTACTCGTCCTGAGGACAGTATCGGAAGCGAAGAAGATTGGGAAATGGCAACCAACGGACTTAAAAACGCACTTGAAGAAATCGGTGCAGAGTATGTTATAAACGAAGGTGACGGCGCTTTCTACGGGCCGAAGATTGACTTCCATTTGGAGGATTCACTCGGCAGAACCTGGCAGTGCGGTACAATACAGCTTGACTTCCAGCTTCCTATGCGTTTTGAGCTTGAATATATCGGAGCAGATGGCGAGAAGCACCGACCGATTATGATACACCGTGTTGTATTTGGCTCTATTGAACGCTTTATCGGAATTTTGATTGAGCATTTTGCAGGTGCATTTCCGCTTTGGCTCAGTCCGGAGCAGGTTCGTATTATTCCTGTTACCGACCGTTCACTCGATTATGCAACTTCGGTACAGAATGAACTTTTGAAGCATAATATCCGCCTCACATTAGATGAAAGAAGCGAAAAGGTAGGATATAAAATCCGTGAAGCACAGCTTGACAAAGTTCCGTATGCACTTGTACTCGGTGACAAGGACGAAGCGGCAGGAGTTGTTTCCGTTCGTGACAGAAAGACCGGCGAAACCGAGCAGATGACACTTGACGAATTTATTAAAAAACTTAATAAGGAAATAGCCGACAGAGTCTGCTGATAGGGAATTAACAAAGGGTTATTAAAAAACGATTGTTTTTTAATAACCCTTTTCGTATGCCTTATTGCGATGGACTTTTTTAGCATTCCCTTTTAGCATATCTCCATTTTGGATATCGATACTTCGTATGCGGTCTTTTCTTCAAAATCTTCATCGTCTATTCGTTTTTTATATGTTCTGCTTTGTATTCTTCCCCATATTTTAAGCGGAGTTCCTACTTCAAGTGTTTCGGCAAATTTTGCGTTTCTGCCCCACGCAATGCAGGGGATATAATCCGATTTGTTATATGAACGATTGACTGCCAAAAGAATATCCGCTATCTCTCGCTTAAATGGTGTTGTTCTGTAAATCGGAGGTTTGCAGATAAATCCTTTTAAAAATATGTTGTTGGGATTTTGATAGTTTTTCAGGTCATAAAGCAGCTCGATTTCCTTTACAAATACGGTAAGTATAAGCTTGTTTCCGATACCGCTGAAATTATTGTGTGAACGAAACTGACCGTAGATTAAAATGTTATCGCCTACGGTGGGTGTAACTTCACCGAAAAACCGCTCGGAAATTATCACCTTTATAACATCAGTGGTATCACTAAGACGCGGTACTTCAAGTTCAAAGCGATAAAAACTTTCGCCATAACTTTGGTGTGAAAGTTCAAGCTCCGATATCACCTTACCTGCTATTGTAACATTGTTGCTTTCGATATTTATAATTTTTTGTTGTAGACTTTCCAATTTTTCCACCCCTGTTTAAAGAATAATCGTATTAAATGCTTCTGCTTTTGTGTCGCATAATAAAAGTGCGGTTACAAATTCTAAATGCCCGTAAATTTCTTCGGGCTTTTTATACCAATGTATGGGTATTTCCTGTTCTAAAAGTTTGTTATGGCTTTCGGTAAAAATACTTCGCTGAATACAATAATTAAATCCGCTGTCGCTGATGCTTGATGCTGTAATTGTTGCCTTGTATGAAAGGCCGCAGGTTATAATTGATAGGTTTTCTATCTTTTCCGGCAAAGTTTCAGGCGTATCGGCGTTTATGATAAGTGTATTGCCTATCCTTTTCATCAAATTCCCCCTTTGTTTTATGTATCAGTTTTCACTTTCGGGAGATGGCTCCGGACTTGAATTTTCTAATTTATATTGCCTACCTGTTTGGTCTATCGCAAAATTATCTTTTATTATCAATTCAGATATAGGTACAAGCTCGTAACCGTCATTTTTTAACTTTTCTAAGATGGTCGGCAGTGCCTCAGGTGTGTTCTTTGCGGCGTTATGGAAAAGCACGATGGAGCCCGGCTTGACTTTTGAAATAACACGATTACATATTTCGTTTGCAGATAAGTCCTTCCAATCCAAACTGTCAACATCCCATTGAATGGTATAGTATCCGGCTTTTCGCATTGTATCTACTACTTGGTCGTTATAATCGCCGTACGGCGGACGAAACAGGATAGGCTTTTTGCCTGTCACCTTCTCGATTTTTTCGGAACAATTATTAACCTCCTCGGTCATCTTTTCGGGCGAAATTTTTGTCATATGCGGATGCGTGTCGGAATGGTTCATTATCTCGTGCCCTACGTCGCACAACTCTTTTACGGACTCGGGATATTTATCTACCCAACCGCCAACAACAAAGAATGTCGCTTTTATATCATATTTTTTCAGAATTTCAATAAGCTTGCTTGTATCTTCATTGCCCCAAGCAGCGTCAAAGCTGATAGAGATGCGTTTTTCGTCATTTTCGTTTTTTACACAGTAGATAGGTAAATCACGTGCGGCTTTCCCGGTTGTTATCGCTCTGCCGTTACCTATTAAAACCAAAGAGATAATTAAAATCAGTCCTACTGCCAAAAATATTCCTGTCTTTTTTGT
>JAZLIC010000131.1:0-7923 GCA_045617225.1 Clostridia bacterium | reverse complement strand
GCCGCAGTTATTGACTCGAACGTTACAACAATTATTTCTGCGGTTATCCTTTGGGTACTTGGTACCGGTACAATAAAGGGATTTGGTATTACCCTCCTCATCGGTGTTGTCGTTTCTATGATTTCTGCAATCTTTGTTACTAAGTTCTTGCTTAAACAAATGATTGGTATGAATGTTAAGAACCTTTGGTTCTACGGCGTAAGACAAAAGAAAACCGATGTTGTATCTGCGAAGGGAGGACAAGCATAATGTTTGATATTATGAAAAAGAAGTGGATATTCTTCGGTATCGCTATCGTTCTTGTACTCGCAAGTGTTGTTTCCCTCGTTTTTCAGGGATTTAACCTTGATACAGACTTTGCAGGCGGTATGGCTGTTACCTATGAAATCACAGAAGATTTTACAGTTGCAGAAATTGAAGATATAGTAAACGAAGCATTGGGAACATCTCAAAGCCCTTCTTCAGTACAGCAGTCAGGTAAGGAAGTTATCATTAAGTTCGGTTTTGACAATGACCTTCAAACAGATGAAGAACGTTCCGATTTCTCGCTTGAAAAGATTGCCGCAATTACTTCCGCATTGGAAGCAAAATACGGCACAGCAGTTACAGAGGATGCTCCTGAAGCAGAAGCAACAGAAGCAGCGGAAGCAACCGCTGCTCCCGAAGAAGAAGCAACAGAAGCAACAGAAACAACTGCTGCTCCGGAAGCAACTGAGGCTCCGGTAGAAGAGAAGTTGGTTAGCGGTGTTGTACTTAAAAACCAGGACATTGTATCACCGTCAACAGGACGTGAACTTGCAAGGTCTGCGGTTTGGATGTCAATCTTAGCATGTATCGCAATTCTCCTTTATGTAACATTCAGATTTGAATTTACATCAGGTGTTGTTGCTATCGTTGCACTTATCCACGACATAACTCTTATGCTCGGCTTATACTCAATATTCAGAATTTCTGTAAATATTGACTTTATTGCCGCAGTGCTTACAGTTTTGGGTTACTCTATCAATAACACAATCGTAATTATGGATAGAATTCGTGAGAATACACGTCATTCACGCAAGGAAACCTATGGCGAGATTGCAAACGCAAGTATATGGCAGACATTCAATCGTTCAATCAATACAACTATTACAACATTGCTCACAATTGGTATGGTATATATCTTGGGTGTTACCTCAATCCAGAGATTTGCAATGCCGATTATCTTCGGTATCCTGGTTGGTACATTCTCATCAATCTTCGTTGCAGGTCCGTTGTGGGCTACATGGAGAGATTCAGCCGTTAAGGGCAAGAGAAAGTAATCTTAAAGCAATTTTAAAAAGAGATTTTCCGTTTGGAAAATCTCTTTTTGTTTTTGAAATTTATTATGTGCGTTGGTACGCTTAAAAAAGCGTGCAGAAAGAACAAAGGAACCCGAAGGCGTACAGAGGGTACTCCGAGGGTGAGGCTTGTTCGCAGCACAGATTTTAAGATTTTTTATCTTATATATTGTGTATGTGCGGTCGGTGTGCTTTTTTACAGCACCTCATACAGGCTTTGGGCGGCGTCCTTTGCTACATTATCTTTAACGCTTAAAACTTTAATAGTAAGTGGTTTTGCGCCAAAACTAATGGTGATTTCGTCGCCCTCCTTTACTTCGTAAGAAGCCTTTACGGTACGCCCGTTTGCACAGACACGTCCGTTGTCACAAGCTTCGTTTGCAACAGTGCGCCGTTTTATTAAACGGGACACCTTTAAAAATTTATCCAATCGCATAATTATACCTCTTTTTCAAATTCCTCAAATTCGTTTATAAATCTTGTAAGCTTTTGGGAGAGCAATAACTCCGGCTCAATGTCACGCTCTCTGCACATCTTTACAACATCAAAAAGCAGATTTCCGAGTCTTTCCTCGTCATTGTTGCCGTCGGCAATATCCAAGAGCTTAACATTTTCGGATAGCTTATATCCGGCTTTTTCTGCCTTTTTTTGCACCTTCTCTGCACGCATAAGTGACGGCAGATATTGTGATACGCCACGCATTTCGGCGGCAATGCTTTGCTGGTCACGGTCCTTTCGTTTTATTGCGTCCCATTTGCTCAGGACATCTTCACTATCGGTCACCTTGACATCGCCGAAAACGTGCGGATGTCTGTGGATAAGCTTTCTGCATATTGCGTCACTGACATCATCAATATCATATTCTCCGTCGCCTTTTGCAATTACTGCGTGAAACACTATTTGAAGTAGTAAGTCGCCGCTTTCGTCGGCAATTTTTTCGGGATTTTTACTGTCGATAGCCTCTATAAGTTCATAGGCTTCCTCGACCAGGTTTTTCTTTATGCTCTCATGTGTCTGCTCTCTGTCCCAGGGGCAACCGCCCGGGGCACGGAGCGTTGTTACAATATCCATTAAGTCGCTGAATATGTATTTTTCATCTTTTAATATCATTTGTATACCTCTTTTATTTTATTAAATGTAATTTCTTTGCTGTTTCGAGCAATTTTTCGCCTTTGGGGAGGTTTAATATATCCTCTTCTTTTACTGCTTTTACCGCAAATATTGCAAGTCCGTAGACTACGACGCAGACGCCGAGCTCTGCAACTGTTATGAGCTTAAATATCGAACTGCCGAGGGATACGCTTAAACTTTCTATCGGCAAGAATGTTGTAAGTACAAAGCCAACCGCACCCATTATCAAAGCCGCTAAAATCGGTCTTATAAAAAATTCTTTTAAGTTGAATTTTATGCCGGTTATTTTTATGATGCCGCGCATATTAAGCACTGCAATAATCAAATAGCAAAGAAGTGTTCCCACAGGGGCACCGTCAATGCCGAGATAGGGGATAAAGAAGAAGTTGAATACAACCTTTGCAAGTCCGCCTATTATCATTGTTATTACAGGATAGTACACCCTTCCGTATGCTTGAAGTATTGCGTTTGTAACCGATACGATTGCAACAGGAATAATGGCAATCGCAAGTATGGCAAGCACAGAATATGCGTTATAGCTTGTAAAGAGTATGTAGAGCACCTCTTTTGAGAGTATCGCCATACCGACGGTACAGGGTGCCGCAAAAAGCGAAGCTATGCGGATAGTACTTTCTGTAACCCTTGCCGCCTCGACTTTATCCTTTCGTGTAAGCGCCGCAGAAATGGCAGGCACAACGCTTATGCCAAGTGCCACAACCAATGTAAGCGGAAGATTGAACATCGTAAGAGCCTTGCCTGAATACATACCGTAAAGGCTTGCCGCCTTCTGGGTTAAAAGCTCTGCCCCTTGCCAGCCTTCCTCCATAGCTTTTTTAAAGAACTCTGTCCCCTCGCTGAACATAAAGGCATAGCGGTCAAACGCTTCCGGACGGATAACGAGCCGTCTGCTTATTGTTGCCATATCTATAAGTGTTGTAAGTGACGATACGGACGCACCGATGGTTATGGGTATTGCGATTAAAATAAGCTCTTTAAGTATTGTTCTGTATGGGCGTACCGTACTGTTTATATCAATAGCACGGTCACGCTTGCGCTTTGTAAAAAGGTAGATTGATGTAAGCAGTAAGAAGGAGCATAGTGTACCTATCGTTACGCCGAGGATTGCACCTGATGAAGCATATACCGTCTGTATATGCTTTGACTGTATAGTTTTTGTAACCGCATTAAATGCAGAGGAGATACTACCGTCAACCGCAAGGTTTATGAAAAATCCGGCGGCTACAAGACCGATTACCGCTTTGCCGGTTGCTTCGATAAGCTCACTGAACGCAGTAGGCACCATTTCCTGTCTGCCCTGAAAGTATCCTCTGTATGCGCACGCCATAGATACAAAGAATACGGCCGGTGCGATTGTCTTTATACCGAGTGCGGAGTCGGGAATGTTCATCATATTTGCAAGCGGCTTGTCAAATACAAAAAGTATAACCGTCCCGATAAAGCCGATAATTGCCAAAAATGTAAAAGCGGTATGGAAAATTCGCTTTGCGTCCTTCTCGTTGTCCTTTGCTTTTGCTTCGGCAACCATCTTTGAAATAGCGGTAGGGAAGCCGGCGGTTGCAACAATAAACATAAATGTGTAAATCTGATATGCAACATTAAAGTAGCCCATTCCGTCATCGCCGAGTATGTTTACCAGCGGTATCTTGAAGCAGGCACCGATTACCTTAACAAGTAAATTAGCTATACCAAGCACCAATGCCCCTTGCAAAAAGCCTTTGCTTTTATTTTCTGTATCCTTCAACAGGAATTCACCCCTTATAAATTTTTAAATAATATAACTCTATAATTATACTATAAATCTAAGCAAAAAACAACCTTTAAAATATAATATTTTATTCTTGCCTATTTAACTAAAAGATGTTAGAATATTTTTATGAGAGGTGATTTTGATGAATGATAAGCTTTTAAAAACCGCAGAGGCTTTGAAAAAGCGTAATATGGAGGCATTTTGTGCGGAAACAAAGGAAGAAGGACTTGAAATTTTAAAGTCGCTTTTAAACGACGGTGATGTTATAGGAAACGGCGGTGCGATGTCACTTGTTGATATTGGCGCTATGGAGCTTATAAAAAGCGGAAAGTATAACTATCTCGACAGTTCAAAATTTGCAACACGTGAGGAGCGGAATAATTGTTTGCGGGAGATGTTTTCTGCCGATGTATTTTTAAGCGGTGCAAATGCGGTTACCGAGGACGGTATTATCTATAATGTGGACGGTAACGGAAACAGAGTTGCGGCAATCTGCTTTGGACCCAAAAAGGTTATTTTTGTTGTCGGCATAAACAAAATTGTTCCTGATTTTAAAGGTGCAATCAATCGTATAAAGACGGTTGCGGCACCTAAAAACGCTCAAAGGCTTAATACCGATACCTATTGCTTTGCAAAAGGTGAGTGCGCAGGTAAAGACGGTGAAATTTGCGACGGATGCTTTGGGAGCGGTCGTATGTGTTGTCAATATGTTGCAACAGGCTATCAGCGTGACAGTGAGAGAGTTAAGGTTATTTTAATAAATGATGAAATAGGATTTTAAGAAAAGGGGGATTTTGATATGAAATCTTTTAAAAAGCTATTGCTAATCTGCATATTTGTATTTTCCGCATTGGCACTTACCGGTTGTGTAGGTGCGGAGATAGGCGTTGAAATCAATAAGGACGGTTCAGGCGTAATCAATGCAACTGCCGGCGTATCAAAAGATTTTTATGATTTGCTTGGCGGAGACGAGAACGAAGCTGAGTTGGTATTTACCAAGAACAATATGGAATACTATGGCGGAGATGAAACTGTAAACTTCAAAAATATTGATGAACTCAATAAGTTTTTTGCGGAAGAAAGCGCAGAAGCAGCAGGCGAAGAAGCGGAAGACCTTGTAAGCTTTATAAAGACAAATGACGGCGGCTTTATTTTCCTTATTGATACAAGTATAGCCAATGATATAGAGGAAAGCGAAGAAGACACTGAATTTTCAGAGTTATTTAAAGGGCTTGAGGAACAAGCCTTTGCAAATATAACTATTGATTTTCCGTACGCTGTAATGACCGATGATGAGGATGTAAAAGGCGTTACAATAGACGGCAAGCGTCTGTCGTTTGATGCCTTTAAGGTTTCAAAGGATAATCCTGACCGAATTTTGAAGTTTGTATCAAGTCCTACAAGCGATATAATTGCAAATGCACCGGGTATTGATGATATTGAAGCGATTGACAAAATATATAACATAAAGGACATTGACGTTAGCGATATGGATGATGACGATATTGTTATTGCTCCTGCTATTCAAAATCCGTTTACAGATGTAAAGCCTGAGGATTGGTTTTATAATGCAGTAATGGCTATGTATGCATCAGGCACGGTACAGGGTATTGGCGACAATCGCTTTGCTCCGAATGATACTCTTACCTATGCGGAATTCTGCCAGATGATTGCAAGAGAGGTTACCCTTGAGTTAGGCGAAGAGAGCGGATATTGGGCATACAAAGCGGTAAACAGTTGTATCGAAGAAGGCATTATTAAGAATTTGGGAGAGATTACTCCCGAAAATTATGACAAACCCATAAGCCGAGAGGAAGCAATTGTCGGAATGCTGAGAGCCTATTATCCAAAGGCAAGTGCGGATGTAGCAGGTATAACCGTGCCGGATTATGACAGTATTTCCGAGGAGTACAGAGAAGAAGTCTTAAAAGCATATGCCCTTGGTATCACTCACGGTACAGACGAAAACGGCACATTCTTGCCGAAGGACTTCTTAACCAGGGCAGAAATATGCCAGCTTCTACTCAATGTAAAGTAGGGGCTGTAAAAAAACGCACTGACCGCTACGCTACGAACAAATCTCACCGCTCGAAGTACCCTATGTACTCCTTCGAGTTCGATTTGTTCGTTCCGCACGCTTTTTTAGGCGCCCCTAATGAAAAATGTAAAAAACCGCACTGACTGCATAAAATTATAATAATAAGGCACAAGGTGATTTTGCCTTGTGCCTTTTGTTTTACAAGTTACTTATTAGATATTTTATTCATAATTATTACACTCAGAATGATTACTGCGATTACTGCAAAGATGCCGAGCATTCCAAGTCCCATATATTTTAAACTTTCGATAAATCCCATAGGGTTAAAAGACATAATGCATCTATCCTTTCCGATTACTTCAAGAAGAAGTTTAGTATCAAACCGCCTGCAATAACAGAGGCAATCTGACCTGAAACATTTACGCCGATTGAGTGCATAAGCAAGTAGTTTGTGTTATCCTCCGCAAGTCCCATTTTGTGAACAACACGCCCTGACATAGGAAATGCGGAAATACCTGCCGCACCAATCATAGGATTGATTTTCTTTTTGGTAAAGAGGTTCAAGAACTTTGCAAAAAGCACACCGCCCGCAGTATCAAAGATAAATGCTACAAGTCCAAGGCCTAAGATAAGCAATGTGTCGGCGGTCAAGAACTTTGTTGCGTCCATCTGCAAAGCCACGGTAATGCCTAAGAAAATAGTAACAAGGTTGGCAAGTACGTTCTGTGCGGTTTCAGAGAGAGAGTTAAGAACGCCGCACTCACGGATAAGGTTGCCAAACATCAAAAATCCTACGAGTGAAACGGATTTAGGTGCAACCAAACCAGCAATAACCGTTATGATTATAGGAAAGAGAATTCTTGTTGTCTTGGAAACATCTTTCTGGACATATTCCATTTTTATTCTGCGTTCCTTCTTGGTGGTAAGTAATTTTATAACCGGCGGTTGAATAATCGGTACAAGTGCCATATAAGAATATGCCGCAACCATTATTGCACCTAAATATTTTGAACCAAGTTCTTGTGCTACAACAATCGAAGTAGGACCGTCTGCCGCACCGATAATTGCAATTGATGCCGCATCGTTCTGACCAAAGAACATTGATGCAACGGATAAAGTAAAGAAGATACCGAACTGTGCCGCCGCACCGAAAATCATAAGCTTTGGATTGGTGAGGATTGGACCGAAGTCAATCATCGCACCGATACCGATGAACAAAATCAACGGAAATAATTCGTTTGAAATACCGGCGTTAAAAAGCTCTTGCAAGGTTTCTATTGCACCTGAATTTGGAAGGTTTACCAAAATCGCACCAAATCCCATAGGCAATAAAAGTGTCGGTTCCATATCCTTTTTGATTGCAAGATAGATAAGAAGTCCGCCGATTGCCCACATCACAAGCTGTTGCCAAGTGACGTCGAGTACATTTGAAAATAATACTGACAAAATACTCTCCTCCTGTGTATTTAGAGTAGGGGAATTAAGAAAAAACGAGACTTTTATCGTTCGCGATAAAAGTCTGGCAATTTAATTCTTGAACGGGCCAATCAATAACCGGATATGACGCTCAAGAAACGAAAATTCGCCTGCTACTCCCTTTTTGTGTATTATAATTTAAAAACTGTCTTTTGTCAAGCGGAATTATTGCAAATTATGTCGCATTGACA
>JAZLIC010000130.1:0-10804 GCA_045617225.1 Clostridia bacterium | reverse complement strand
CCATAGCAAGGCTTAAAAGGTCGCCTATGTAACAACCGTCTATATTAGCACATAGGTTTTCTGCACCTGCCGCAACGGTTAAATCAAGTTCTTTTATAAGAGCAGAAACATTCATCTTTACTTCTCCTTTGGCATAATATCTGTGGGTTTGATATTCTCGTCTAATATTTGCATCTGATTGATAAGTGCGCCCAAACGCTCTTTAAGTATGAATATGCAGTCGGTGTCCTTTGCATAACCGCGAACCACATCTTCGGCAAGGGCGTGACAACTCGGACTTCCGCAGGAGCCGCAGTCAAGTCCGGGGAAACGATTTTCCAGCTTCTCAATCTCCATCATCATATTCATAGCGGTTTGAAGGTCACTGTTTATCTTCATTACCGGTCGATAAACAGGTGCCGCATCCCACATACGCTTTACATCTTCCGGAATTCCGGGACTGTCGTCCGGAAGATTGCGCACAATACGCTCAATTCGAGAACGGGCAACGAAACTATTTTCCGCAGTAAGCGGTCCGCCCACGCAACCGCCGGGGCAAGCGAGTGCCTCTACATAGTCAATATCCGGCAGACGCTCATCTTCAATAGCTTCTAAAACCTTGATTACATTATGTATACCGTCAACTGCTATGGTGCGGTCTGCTTTGGCGGCCTTTGCTTCGCCGCCGCTGTTTGCCCAGAGAATACCTATCTTTCCGGCATTGCTTATCTTCTTTATCTCAGTAATATTTGACATCTCCTGAGCTAATTTAAGGTAGGTATCCTTAATGGAGATTACACCGTTTACATGTGAATTTTTAACCGACAGTCCATCTCTGACCGCAGTAGCCTTTGCGGCACAGGGACTGATAAAGAAAATGCCGATTTCCTCAGGCTTAAGACCGGTCTTTTCCACCGCTTCTTTTCTTGCACATTCTGCGGACAACTCCATTGGTGAACGGAGAGGGATAATATTTGGTATCAAGTCCGGAAAGCGCACCGCAATAAGTTTTGAAACCGCAGGGCAGGCAGATGAAATAGCAGGCTTTATAAGCTCTCCGCTTGAGAGAAGCTTTTGTGTCATTCTGCTGATTTCGTTTGCGCCTCTTGCAACTTCAAAAACATCATCAAAGCCGATACCTGTAAGGGCGGTTAAGATAAGGTCTGCGTCCTCTGCCTTTGAAAACTGACCGTAAAAGGCAGGGGCAACCAATGCGATTTTATATGTATATTTATCTAATATATTAAATTTATCCGTGACTGCCTGCTTTGCATGATATGGGCAGATGCGGATACATTCGCCGCAGTCTATACAGCGTTCTTTTAATATTTTAGCTTTTCCGTTCTGCACACGAATAGCCTGTGTGGGGCATTGCTTTAAACAGTTTGTGCAGCCCTTGCAAGCAGAACGCTCAAGGGTTACGGAATGCCAATATTTCTTTTCCATTAAATTCACCTCTATGAAATATTGATAATTAAATCAATAGTCGTACCTTTTCCGACTTCTGTATCAATAGTCATTTTGTCACTGTATTTTTTGATATTCGGCAGACCCATACCGGCGCCAAAGCCAAGCTCACGCACCTCGTTTGATGCAGTGGAAAATCCCTCCTGCATAGCGGCATCAATGTCAGGGATACCCGGACCGGAGTCGCTAAGTACAATATGTATTTCGCTTGGTGTGATTTCAACATCAATAGTACCGCCGTTGGCGTGGATAACCATATTTATTTCCGCCTCGTACATTGAGATTGCAACCTTGCGGATAGCTTCGGAAGAAATGCCAAGCTGCTTTAAAAGCTTTTTTACCTTGCTTGAATTTTCACCTGCCAGGGTAAAATCGTTACCGTCTACCAAATAGTGATAAGTAATTCCGTTACTCACTTTCAGTCACAGCCTTTCTGCCCATAAGGCCTGAGTGGTAAAGGGTTCCGCACGCAATATACATAGGATGTTCCGTAGAAAGCAAAACCATATCTTTTGCCTCTGCAAGGCGTATAATGTCCTCCTGAGGCTCTTTGCCGCGGACGAAAACTATGGCGTTTATATCCATCATTTCGGCAGTACGCACTACTTGGAGGTTTACAAGACCTGTCAAAAGAAGAGCCTTGTCCTTTACAAAGGCAAGAACATCACTCATCAAATCACTTCCGCAAGCGGAGTTGACCTCTGTGTCCAATAAATCTTCGCCGGTATAAACCTTTGCATTTAATAATTCTTTTACTTCTGAAAGTTTCATTTTTTACGCTCCTTAAATATTTTAGTATACAAAAGTTTTATTAAACAAACTGATTGTAACATATTAAGACGATTTTCGCAATAATATTATTTACCAATCGGGCAGACCTTCATACATATTCCGCAGACAACGCCTCTGCCGATTTTCTGAAAGTTTTTCTTCATATATTCACTGCAAGCGGCAGGGTCAAATATCTCGCTTCTTTCAACACCGACGCTCCACTTCTTGCCCGTGATTGCCATAGCCGGACAACTGATTTTGCAGAGGTTACAGTCGCCGCATAAATCCTTCGGCTCGTTTTCGTTTATGGAGAACTCATAATTTGTAAGAATTGTGCCGAGCCGTACACGAGGGCCGTTTTTGGTAGATATAAAAAGATTGCTCTTTCCGATTGTGCCTATGCCTGCTTTAACAGCCGCTTCCTTGTGAGAAAAAAGTCCCGAAAATCCCTCAATGGATTGTGATGCAGGCACGGGTACATATAAATAACCTTGCTTGCCGAGAAGAAGACCGACTGATAAAGAAAGGCGGTCAATCATCGCATTTACCGTTCGATAGTGGTGGAAGTATGTATGCGTCGGTGCGTCGGTAATACTGTCAACTATTGCATTTGATAACGGTATGGTATATGAGATTGCATAACTTAAATTATAGGGTGCGTTTTTGTCAAGCTTGCAAAAGCCGACCTGTCCTGCACCCTCGCTCAGTAAATATTCTTTTATTGTATTTTGCATAATTTCACCCTCAAAGTGATAAAACTTTATTTAAGTATTCCAGAGTTTTAAAGTTTCGGTCGGTTTGTGCCGACAGATAACTGTCGCCTATCTTACCGAGGTATAAAAGTGCCTCGTCGGAAAGGTTAAATGAAAACACCTTATTTGCGTCAGCGGAGGAGATATACTGTATCGCTTCCGAAATGCCGGTGCTTAAAGGCACAACCTGTTTAAGCCCCACGCCGCATTCTTTGCAAAGTCCCACACCGTCGGCAAGGCTTAAAAAGTCTGTGCCCGGATTTTTGCCGCAGCTTCTGCAAAGGTTAAGGTCAGGTGCAAAGCCGGCGATTGACAATGCACGGAATATGTATGCCGCCTTTAATTTAGTCGCAGACATCTTTTTGTTTGACAACAGATACAGAGTGTTAAGAAGCAAAGATAACATCTCTGTATCCGGCAGGTTTTCATTTATAAAAGAGTTGGCAATATCGCAAAAGTAGGAGGCGTATGCCATATCCTCCAAAGATTGCCTGAGAGGAGAAAAGGTTTCTATTGTTTGTATCTCGTTAATCTGATAAAGTCTTTTTTCGCCGCCTATAAACATCACAAATTTACTGTAAGAAAAAAGCTGAGTCCCTGCAAGGAGTCCTGCCTTTTTGTTTCGGACGCCCTTTGCGATTGCGGAAATTTTACCAAAGTCCTCGGTAAGGACGGTAATGATACGGTCTGTATCCTTATATTTAACTTCCTTTGTGACAATCCCTCGGGTTTCTGCAATCCCCAACTTTTTCACTCCCAACATTCTTATCCGATAAAGCGTTAATTGATGCTTTATATTTTAAATAGGACTCTATCTTGCCTGTGGCAATAAAGTTGTCCCAGTATTTATCTGAATTTGACATTTATATCACCCAAATTTAGTATGTGATAGGAGGATATAAATATACTGACAAATTATTCAAATCCAATATCGGAAATAAATCTTTCTTTATTTCTCCAATCCTCTTTTACACGCACCCAAAGTTCAAGGTAAACCTTGCTTCCCAGGAAGCGTTCAATATCGGTGCGTGCGTGAGAGCCGATTTGTTTTAACTTTTTGCCGCCGCTCCCGATAATGATGCCTTTATGGCTCTGCTTTTCGCAGTATATCGCTACGGCGATTTCATAAGTTCCGTTTGGCTTTTGGCTCATACGCTCGATTTCAACCGCAATCCCGTGCGGAATTTCTTTATTTAAAAGACGGAGTGCTTTCTCACGGATATACTCCGCTACAATCTGCCGCTCCGGTTGGTCGGTGATTACATCGTCCGGAAAGAACTTCGGCCCTTCGTTTAAATAAACGCCGAGGCTGTCTTTAAGCTCGTCTAAATTATCACCGTTTTGTGCGGAAATCGGTACAATAGCTTTAAAAGGATATATGGATTGAAGCTTGCTTAAAACGGGCAGCAGGTTAAGACGCGGCACGGTGTCAATCTTGTTTACCGCAAGTACGATAGGCACATCTTGGGTATTAAGTGCCTTTAAAGCTTCTGCTTCGAGTTCAAGCTCACTTTCTTTTATGTTACAGTCAACTACATAGATAAGTGCGTCTATGTCCTGTGTTGCAGTATAGATATAACGCTCCATACGCTCACCAAGCTTGTTGTGCGGTTTGTGTATTCCGGGGGTGTCAATAAATACAATTTGATAGTCCTCGCCTGTGCAGACGCCCAGAATTTTCGTCCTTGTAGTTTGCGGCTTGTTTGAAACGATGGCAACCTTCTCGCCGATAAGTCGGTTAAGAAGAGTTGATTTTCCGGCATTCGGACGACCGATTATTGCGATAAAACCTGATTTCATTTGTTGTTTCCTTTCTGCTTATCTTTTTTGGGAACCGAAAAAACAAATATTGCTCCTAAAATTATATATCCTGTAAGTCCGGCTATCCATAACGGGCCGGTAAATTTCTCTAAAACATTTAAAAGCCGCACCGTATCCCCAAAGATAAAGATTGCCACAATGATTGATGCGACGGCGGCGATTAAAACTCCGCCTGCCGAAACGTCCTTTGCGACCTTTGCAATGGGGTTAAATTCAGGAGCGGATATATCAATCGCTTTTTCTATGGCAGTATTAAACGCTTCAAATGACATAACCATTGCTATTGTAAGTGCAAGGATTGCGCATTGCGACCTTTCAACACCATAAAGGTAGGAGAAGATAAAGACCGTTATCATAGCAAGAATATGTATGCGCATATTACGCTCATACCTTACGCAGTGCCAAATTCCGCAGATTGCAAACCAAAAGCTTTTAAGTAACTTCATCTCTTCAAATCCATTTCATTTAATATTTCTCTTTGGTATCCGAACATCTCTTTTTCGTCGTCATCGTTCATATGGTCATAGCCGAAAAGGTGCAGCATTGAATGTACTGTCAAAAATCCAACCTCTCTTAAAAAAGTGTGACCGTATTCCTCGGATTGCTCCATAGCTCTCTCTAATGAGATAACTATATCCCCAAGACACAAATCGCCTTCCTCACTAAAATCGGCGTATTCTTCGATAATATCACCGTTTTCGTCGTATTCAAACATAGGGAAGGATAAAACATCGGTTGCTTTGTCAATCTCTCTGTGAAGCTTGTTTAATTTGCGTATTTCTTCGTTATCGGTGAGGAGAACACTGATTTCAACATTTTTCGGGAAGTCCATATATTTAAGAGATGCAGATGCCGCCTTGCGGATAATTTCACGCACCTCTTTTGTGACAGGCAGCTTGTCCTGTCCGTTTTGTATCATTATTTTCATAACACAGCTCTTTTCTTATCTTTCTTTGTTTTTGCGTGCCTTTTCGACCCGTTCACGCTCTAAGAGCTTTCGCTCGTATGCTTTAACGATTTTTTGTACCAGTGGGTGGCGGACAACATCTTTTTCGCTAAGGTACATAAACTCAATACCTTCAATGTTTTTAAGGACGATTTCCGCATCTTTAAGTCCGGACTTCTTGTCACGGGGCAGGTCTACCTGTGTAATATCGCCCGTTACAACGATTTTTGAAGCAAAGCCCATTCGTGTCAAAAACATTTTCATCTGTTCCGGCGTGGTGTTCTGCGCCTCATCAAGAATGATAAAGGCGTCGTCTAATGTTCTGCCGCGCATATATGCAAGCGGTGCAACTTCGATTATTCCGCGTTCTATATGCTTATGAAACGCCTCGTATCCAAGCATTTCGCCCAGTGCGTCATAGAGAGGTCGCAAATATGGGTCAACCTTATCCTGCATATCTCCCGGCAGAAAGCCAAGACTTTCGCCTGCTTCGATGGCAGGACGGGTTAAAACAATTTTGTTTATCTCCTTATTTTTGAATGCGGAAACTGCCATTGCAACTGCAAGATATGTCTTTCCTGTGCCGGCAGGGCCGATGCCGAAAACGATAGGATTGTTTTTGATTTTGTCAACATACTGTTGTTGGCCCACGGTTTTAGCCTTAATAGGCACACCCCTGGCAGTAATGCAAACGCAGTCCTCGCCCAATGCGGCAAGTTCTTCTTCGTTTCCGTCCTCTACCTGTGACATAACATATCTGACCTCTTGCTCGCCGATTGTTTCGCCACGGTTTAAGATAGCAAGGAGATTTTTTATTACGGATAACGCTTTATCAACATTTTCCGGCTCGCCGCCGATTTTAATTTCGGAGCCGCGGTTGATAATGGCAACATCTAATTCCTTTTCAACTAATTTTATGTTGCTGTCAAAACTTCCGAACAGATTTATTACCTGTTCCATTTTTTCTATATCGATATGTCTTTCCATTATATTACCTCTGATTTTCTTTGGTTTCGGATTTTATATCCAAAGGCGGTGCATTTTCTGATACACCACTTCTATCATAATCCACTTGAGCGTTTTTGTCAATTATATTTTCCCTTGAAATACTCTCTCGGCAAGTTAAAGTCATTGTCACCATAACGGTTTTAAACTCGGTCATAAAGTGCTTGATTTCACAGCCCTTTATCTCTGCGTCATCAGGAAGAGATTTTTTAAGTTCTTCTTCTAATTCTGTCTTGGCAAGGGAAAGCGCATCGGCTTCGGTTCTGCTCTTTGAAACCAAAACCTGCTCTTTATAATCGGTACTGATAAAGGTTATCGGCGGCAGAATATCCACAGGCGGTACAAGCGTGTTTTCTGCGGCGTTTTCCTCGCATACTTCAAACGGTTGCCTCTTACCTATTGACAGTGGGATAGTATGCCCCAAAAAGGATATTTTAAATCGCTTTTTCTCCTTGCCCGTGTACTCCTTTTCCTGATATTCAAGTGGATATTCCCTTGTCATTTTATACGTTGTGGTTGCATAGACATCTCCGTAAGCGTGGATAAAGCGAAATCCGATTGCTCCATTGTCTACAATTCCGCTGACTAATACATCGCCTTTCCTTACGCCTTCACCCACCTTTACCATTGTCTGCCCTGCCCGTGCCTCAATGCTTTCGATTATTCCGTCATTTTCTGCGACTAAGTTGCAGGGTGTATCCTTATCTACTTTTGGATTTGGATTCAGGCGTTCAACAACTTCTACATATATTCTGGAGCCTTTTCTGTTTATACCCACCCACGCAATTTCATCTATATCCGATATAATGCGATTGTGCAAATAATCTCTGTCCAGACGGTTAATCGGCGCACCTGTCGAAATGCCGCTCCTTTCCATAACGGAGAGAATATCGGCAGAGGATATGCGGTCATTGCCGAAAATGGTAATCGACATTATATGAGTTGAGGTGTACCACAAAAGCAGTACAAGAATGATTATTCCCGTCAGAGCAAGCTTTCGCTTTCTGTATCGGTGGAGCAAAAACGGAAATCCTATACGATGGCTTATGCGCACTTTGGTGCGTGTGCGGCGTGCAATCGGACGCACACAAAAAAAGGCGTCAATGCTCATCTTGGCAATCAACCGCTCCTTGCCCACCATTTTTATATCCCAAAGCAGAAGGTTGCGTTTTAGACAGATGTTTATAAATCTTTCCGTAAACACGCCCTCGGCACATATTATAACATAGCCTCTTAAATAATTTATAATTCGTAGGAAAAGCATAATATCCTCCCTGTTATATAGAGCATTTCCCCTGTAATAACTTTAATTTCAAGATTTGTACCCGTGATTTTTACCGTATACGGCTTTGCTTTAATCCGTATGCAGCTGTCCGTGTATTCTACAATACCCTTATAGTTTTCTAAGGTGAGTTCACGGTTTCCGATTATTTTAATCAGGACTGTATCCAAAATTACATCTTTTGAAATATCTACCGCATCTGCAAACCGCTCTTTTAGGGTAGGCTTGTTTTCCTCGTTCATTTTACCACTCCTTATGCTTTATGCTTATTCAGTAAGATGTGATGGAATTCTTTAAATATTTGTTAATATTTGAGAATAGTTATTTACAAAGGGATAAATATATGTTAGAATACAAAAAGTAATTACAAAAAGGGTGATTTGGTAAATGGACGACAGTTCCGATACGGATACTTGTATAAATTTAAAATTGAAGAGTTAAGGTATGGTCTAATCTTTACTTTTGATTAGGCTATGCCTTTTTGTGATTTTCAGGAAATATTTTTTGGAGGAAACTATGTTAAAACCACTTTTGTTATTAGCAGTGCTTATATTTTTAAATGCGACCTTTGCAAGTGCGGAGATTGCAGTAATATCGGTAAATCCGGCTAAGATAAAAAAGATGTCATCGGAGGGGAATACAAAGGCAAAAAAGCTCTTGTCACTCACTGAGGAGCCGGCACGTTTTTTAGCTACAATTCAGGTTGCAATTACATTGGCAGGACTTTTGCAGAGTGCATTTGCGGCAGAAAATTTTGCAGACCCGCTTGTGGCACTTATACTCGGTATGGGCGTTTCAATTCCCGAGAGTATACTTAAAACCGTTTCAATCATTGTGATTACATTGATTTTGGCGTATTTTAACTTGGTATTCGGCGAGCTTATACCTAAACGCATCGCAATGAAGAAGTCAGAGGGAATGGCACTTGGTATGGCAGGTATGCTTTATTATGTATCAAAGCTTTTTGCGCCTGTTGTATGGTTGTTGACCGCTTCTACAAACGGTGTTTTAAGACTCTTTGGTATCAACCCGGAGGAGGACGACGAACAGGTAACAGAGGACGAAATCTTGATGATGCTTGAAGAAGGCAACGAACAAGGAACGATTTTAGAGGCGGAAAATGAGATAATTCAAAATGTGTTTGAGTTTAATGATATTACCGCAGGCGATATAGCGACGCACAGGGTAGATGTTGACATTTTGTGGCTTGATGATGATATTTCGGTATGGGCGGAAACCATACATAAGACAAGGCACACCCTGTACCCTGTCTGCGAAAAATCGGCAGATGATGTCATGGGTGTTTTAAACGCAAAGGACTATTTCAGTATTGATAATAAAACAAAAGAAGTTATCCTTAAAGAAGCGGTGCATTCTGCGTATTTTGTGCCGGAGAGCATTAAGGCAGATGTGCTTTTCAGGAATATGAAGGAAACACGAAATACCTTAGCAATAATAATGGACGAACGCGGAGGAATGGAAGGTATCGTAACCCTCTTTGATTTGGTAGAGGAGTTAGTCGGCGAACTTGGCGAAGATACTGACGAGGACAGCAAGCCGGAGCCTGCCGTAACACAGATAGATGATAAAAAGTGGCGGATTGTGGGTAATATATCCCTTGAAGACTTGTCGGAGGAAACAGGGATAGACTTTGAGAATGATGAGTATGACACCTTTACCGGACTTGTGTTTGAAACTCTTGGCATTATCCCGAGCGACGGTGAGCAGGAAATAGAGGTAGAGCTTCCTCAGGTTGATGTGTGTATATTGCGTGTAGAGGCACATCAAATTGACGAAGCGGTGATTACTATGAAAGAAGAAATCGAAGAATAAGGAGATACGATAATGAGAGTATATGAAAATATTACCGAGTTAATCGGCGGCACGCCGCTTTTAAGGCTTAGCAATTATATGAAGGAAGAAAATTTACAGGCAACCGTCTATGGTAAGCTTGAATACTTCAACCCTGCCGGAAGTGCAAAGGACAGAGTGGCAATGGCTATGATAGAGAAGGCGGAGGAGGAAGGCGTTTTAAAAGAAGGCTCTGTCATAATCGAGCCCACAAGCGGCAATACAGGTATCGGACTTGCGGCGGTTGCAGCTTCCAAGGGATATAAGGTCATACTCACCATGCCTGAAACTATGAGTATTGAGCGCAGAAATCTTTTAAAGGCGTACGGTGCAGAGATTGTTTTAACCGACGGAATAAAGGGAATGAAGGGCGCAATAGAAAAGGCGGAGGAGCTTAAAAAAGAACTTCCGAACAGTTTTATTCCGGGGCAGTTTACAAATATAGCGAATGTTGATATACACAGGGCAACAACAGGTGTTGAAATCTGGGACGATACAGACGGAAAGGTCGATATTTTTATAGCCGGCGTAGGTACGGGAGGCACCCTATCCGGTGTTGGTGAATATTTAAAATCAAAAAACCCCAATATTAAAATCGTGGCAGTTGAGCCGGCGGACTCGCCTATGCTGTCAAAGGGAATATGCGGTGCCCACGAAATACAGGGTATCGGTGCAAATTTTGTGCCGGAGATACTTAATACGGACATTTATGACGAGATTATAACGGTTAAAAGTGATGAAGCCTATGTGGCAGGCAAAGCTCTTGCAAGAGAGGAAGGCGTGCTTGTAGGCATATCCTCGGGTGCGGCAGTCTTTGCGGCAAAGGAGCTTGCCCAAAGACCTGAAAACAAGGGCAAGATTATCGTTGCCTTGTTTCCCGATACAGGGGAGAGATACTTGTCAACTCCAATGTTTGAGTAATTATTAAAA
>JAZLIC010000129.1:0-17042 GCA_045617225.1 Clostridia bacterium | reverse complement strand
AATAGAGAAGTTTGCGAACAAGGTTCGTGTTTCAATCCACGCAGGCAAGCCGGGTATCGTTATCGGTAAGGGCGGCAGCGAGATTGAAAATCTCAAAAAGGAATTAGAAAAGATTACAGGCAAGGCAATCATATTGAATGTTATCGAAGTTAAAGTTCCTGATATGAGCGCACAACTTGTTGCAGAAAACATTGCCTCACAGTTAGAGCGTCGTATTTCTTTCAGAAAGGCAATGAAACAGTGCATGGGACGCACAATGAAATGCGGTGCAAAGGGTATTAAGACATACGTTGCAGGCCGTGTTGGCGGTGCAGAAATTGCACGTACAGAACAGTATCATGAGGGTACAATTCCGCTTCAGACACTTCGTGCGGACATAGATTACGGTTTTGCGGAAGCAAACACAACCTATGGTAAGCTTGGTGTTAAAGTATGGATTTACAAGGGAGAGATTTTGGAGAGCAAGGGCGGCTTTGCGCAGGCACCTGCACCCCAGAAGCGTAATGATGCTCCTAAACGCAGGGAAGGAGGCAGAAAATAATGCTATCTCCAAAGAGAGTTAAACACAGAAAAGTTATGCGTGGCAGAATGAAGGGTACAGCACATCGCGGTAACAAGGTAACATACGGTGAATACGGCCTTCAGGCATTATCACCGGCATGGATTACAAGTAACCAGATAGAGGCAGCCCGTGTAGCAATGACACGTTATACAAAGAGAGGCGGTCAGGTTTGGATTAAGATATTCCCTGACAAGCCTGTAACTGCAAAACCTGCTGAAACCCGTATGGGTAGTGGTAAGGGTTCACCTGAGTACTGGGTAGCAGTAGTTAAGCCGGGCAGGGTGATGTTTGAAATCGGCGGCGTAAGTGAAGAAGTAGCACGTGAGGCAATGCGTCTTGCAATGCACAAATTGCCGCTTAAGTGTAAGTTTGTCAAGAAGGCAGACCAAGAAATGGAAGGTGATCGCGCATGAAAATAAATGAGATTAGGGACCTTTCCACACAGGAACTTGAAGATAAGATCCAAGATCTGAAGGAAGAATTATTTAACCTTCGTTTTCAAAACGCTACCAACCAGCTGGAAAATCCAATGAGAATTGTTAGCGTAAAGAAGGATATTGCGAGAGCAAAGACCGTATTGAAAGAGAAAGAGCTTGGAATTAACTCAAGCCTTAACGTGTAGGAGGTGCAGATAAATGAGTGAAGAAAGAAATTACCGTAAGGTTCGTATTGGTGAAGTTATAAGCGACAAGATGGATAAGACAATCGTTGTTGCTATCAGAGACCATGTAAAGCACCCGCTGTACAGTAAGGTTATCAAGAATACCTATAAGCTTAAAGCACATGATGAGAATAATGAGTGTGGCATCGGCGATAAGGTAAAGGTTATGGAAACCAGACCGCTCTCTAAGGATAAGAGATGGCGTTTGGTAGAAATTATTGAAAAAGCAAAATAATAATTGCTTTTTTGAAACAGGCGCAGTTAGCGTAATAATTGAAATTTGGGTAGAAACCCGAAGGAATAGAATAGGAGGAAATCCGTTATGATACAACAGCAGACTATTTTGAAAGTTGCTGATAACAGCGGTGCCAAGGAACTCCTTTGTATCCGTGTTATGGGCGGATCATACAGACGCTATGGTAACATCGGTGATGTAATTATTGCTTCAGTTAAAAAAGCAACGCCCGGCGGCGCTGTTAAAAAGGGTGAAGTAGTAAAGGCAGTTATCGTACGTAGCGTAAAAGGTGTTAAGAGAAACGACGGTTCACAAATCAGATTTGATGAGAACGCAGCAGTTATCATCAGAGATGTTAAGACACCGAGAGGCACTCGTATTTTTGGCCCGGTTGCAAGAGAGCTTCGTGATAAGGATTATATGAAGATCTTATCCCTCGCTCCGGAAGTACTGTAAGGAGGAAGAACACATGAATTTAAAAATGCATGTAAGAACCGGTGACGAAGTTGTTGTCCTTTCCGGTAAGGATAAGGGCAAAAAGGGTAAGGTATTATCAGTAGACCCTAAGCGTCGCATGGTTATTGTAGAAGGGGTTTCAATGGCTGCAAAGCATAAGAAGCCTCGTAAGATGGGTGAAACCGGCGGTATTATTAAGCAGGAAACACCAATCTATGCTTGCAAGGTAATGAATGTGTGCGGTAAATGCGGTGCAGCAAGCCGTGTAGGTCGTCGCGTTTTGGAAGACGGAACACATGTTCGTTATTGCAAGAAGTGTGGCGAAACATTTTAACCTAAGACTTTTTTAAGGAAGGAGGATGAAGTCTAAATGAGACTTGAAGAACGCTATACAAAAGAAATCAGGGATGCGCTTATGAGTAAGTTTAACTATAAGAGCACAATGGAGATACCAAAGCTTGATAAGGTAGTTATCAATATGGGCGTAGGTGATGCAAGAGAGAATTCAAAGGCTGTTGAAAATGCGGCAAATGACCTTGCATTGATTACAGGACAGAAAGCGATTATCACAAAGGCAAAGAAGTCTGTGGCAACATTTAAAGTCAGAGAAGGTATGAATATTGGCTGTAAGGTAACACTCAGACGTTCACAGATGTATGAATTTGTTGACAGATTGTTTAATGCAGCCCTTCCGCGTGTTCGTGACTTTAGAGGCATCAACCCCAACTCTTTTGACGGCAGAGGTAACTACTCTCTCGGAATTAAAGAGCAGTTGATATTCCCTGAAATTGATTATGATAAAATTGACAAAATCCGCGGTATGGATATAGTTTTTGTTACAACAGCAAAGACAGATGAGGAAGCAAGAGAGCTGCTTACCCTGATGGGTGCTCCCTTCCAGAAATAATCATAGCGACAAAGTGCGCAATGTATAAGGAGGAAATAAAGGCTTATGGCTAAAAAAGCGATGGTTTTAAAGCAGCAGAAAAAGCAAAAGTATTCAACACGTGAATACAACAGATGTAAAATCTGTGGCAGACCCCATGCGTATTTAAGAAAGTTTGGTATCTGCAGAATTTGCTTCCGTGAGCTTGCTTATAAGGGACAAATCCCGGGCGTTAAAAAGGCGTCTTGGTAAAAACAAAATCAAAATAATCAGTATTGAGGAATAGGTGGTTAAAAACAGAACGGAAAACCAAACCGACCTCACAATTCCGATAAAAAGGAGGTTAGACAAACTATGCATACTACAGATCCGATCGCAGATATGCTTACAAGAATCAGAAATGCAAACAATGCAAGACATACAACGGTCGATGTTCCTGCTTCAAATATGAAGAAGGCGATTGCTAATATCTTGCTTGAAGAAGGGTATGTAAAAAATGTTGAAGTTATCGATGATAACATTCAAGGTATAATCAGAATTACTTTGAAGTACGGAGAGAATAAGCAGAAGGTGCTTACAGGACTTAAGAGAGTAAGTAAGCCGGGCCTTCGTTCTTACGCATCAAAGGAGGACCTTCCAAAGGTGCTTAAGGGTTTAGGTATTGCGATTATTTCCACATCAAAGGGTATAATGACAGATAAGGAAGCACGTCGTCAGAATGTAGGCGGCGAAGTGCTTGCATTCATTTGGTAGAAAGGAGGAGATTTCATTGTCACGTATAGGAAATATGCCTATCACAGTGCCGGCAGGTGTTGAGATAAAGATAGGTGCAAACAATGAAGTAAGTGTTAAAGGTCCCAAGGGCGAGCTTTCACAAAAACTCCCCCGGGATATCAAAATCGAAGTAGACGGTGGCGTTGCAAAGGTTACACGCCCATCAGAAGCAAAGCAGCATAAGGCTCTTCACGGCTTGACACGTACACTTCTCTCAAATATGATAGTAGGTTGTACAGAAGGCTTCAAGAAGGAGCTTGAAATCAACGGTGTAGGTTACAGAGCTGCAAAGCAGGGTAATAAGCTGGTTATGAATCTCGGTTATTCACATCAGGTTGAAATGGAAGAAACAGATGGTATCACCATTGATGTTCCGCAACCGAACCAGATTATCATCTCAGGTCCTGATAAGCAGAAGGTAGGTCAGTTCGCAGCGAACGTTCGCGAGAAGAGACCGCCGGAGCCATATAAGGGCAAGGGTATTAAATACGTTGATGAACACATCAGACGTAAGGAAGGCAAAGCCGGTTCTAAGAAGTAATAACCGCAGGGAGGTGCAAACGATATGATTAAAAAGGAAAGCAGTAATGTATCTAGACTTGCACGACATGCCAGAGTAAGAAAAAAGGTTTCAGGTACAACTGAAATCCCAAGACTCTGCGTTTTCCGCAGTCTTAAGAATATTTATGCGCAGATTATTGATGATACTACCGGACGCACTTTGGTATCAGCATCAACACTTGATGCAGATTTAAAGGCAAATTACGGTGGCAATAAAGACGCAGCAAAGGCAGTAGGACTTTCTATTGCAAAGAAAGCAGCTGACAAGGGCATCGAAAATGTAGTCTTTGACAGAGGCGGATATGTGTATCACGGCAGAGTTGCTTCTCTTGCCGATGGCGCGCGTGAAGGCGGCCTGAAATTCTAAGAAAACAGAAAGAGGTGAAAGATATGGCAGAAAAAGGTGAAAGAACAAAAAAGCAGGAGCGCATTGATGCAGATGTGCTTGATATAGAAGAAAAGGTAGTTCACCTTAACCGTGTCGCAAAGGTTGTAAAGGGCGGTAGAACATTCCGTTTCAGCGCACTTGTAGTAGTTGGTGACCATAACGGTCATGTAGGATGCGGAACGGGTAAGGCTGCTGAAATTCCGGACGCAATCCGTAAGGGTATTGATGATGCAAAGAAGAATATGATTACAGTTCCTCTTCGTAAGACATCAATTCCGCACGAAATAATCGGTGAATCCGGCGCAGGCAGAGTACTCTTAAAGCCGGCTAGTGAAGGTACAGGTGTTATTGCGGGTGGTCCTGCCCGTGCGGTACTTGAACTTGCAGGCATTAAGGATATTCGTACAAAGTGCTTGCGCAGTAATAATCCCAAGAATGTTGTTGCAGCTACAATTGAAGGCTTGGCATCACTTAAAAGCCTTGAAGAAGTTGCACAGAACAGAGGCAAAAAGCCGGAAGAAATCTTGGGCTAATTTGAACATTGTCAAGACAGGAGGTTATATCCTTGGCTAATACTATCAAAGTTACTCTTACAAAGAGTACAATCGGATGCAAAAAGGACCAGATTGCTACAGTACAGGCTCTTGGTCTTAAAAAGTTACATCAAACGGTTGAAAAGCCGGATAATGCCCAGATCAGAGGCATGATCTTCAAGGTTAAGCATTTGGTAACCGTTGAGGGTTAAAGATGATTTAAAGGCGCATGGCGCCAATGTATTTTAACAAATATATTTTTCTGAAAAGGAGGAGGTGTGCTCAATGAAACTTCATGAATTATCTCCGAGCGAAGGCTCCAAAAAGAAAGCGTTTCGTGTAGGTCGTGGTCACGGCAGTGGCAACGGCAAGACAGCAGGTAAGGGTCATAAGGGCCAGAACGCCCGTAGCGGCGGCGGTGTACGCCCCGGTTTTGAAGGTGGACAGATGCCCATTTACAGACGCTTGCCGAAGCGTGGATTTAAAAATATTTTCGCAAAGCAGTATGTATCTGTAAATGTTGAGGTTCTCAACAAGTTTGAAGCGGGTACAGAAGTTACCGCAGAGGTTTTGAAGGAAGCCGGTGTTATTTCTAAGATTTGCGACGGTGTTGTATTCTTAGGCCGCGGCGAAGTTGAAAAGAACCTTACAGTAAAGGCGGTTAGATTTACTAAGGCAGCAGCAGAAAAAATCGTAGCTGCCGGCGGAAAGGCAGAGGTGGTATAAGATGTTTAATACAATCAGAAACGCCTGGAAGATTGCCGACCTCAGAAAGAAGATATTGTATACATGCTTGTTACTTATTATCTTCCGTTTAGGTTCGGTTATCCCTGTTCCGATGCTTGATGCAAGTCAGATGCAAGCGTTGTTTAACAGCGAGAACTCAATCTTCGGTTTTATTGATTTAGTATCAGGTGGTGCGTTCCAGAATGCAACAATTTTTGCAATGAGCATCACACCGTACATCAATTCATCCATTATTATGCAGCTTCTGTGTGTCGCAATCCCTGCACTTGAAAGAATGCAGCAGGAAGGCGAAGACGGCAGAAAGAAGATTGCACAAATTCAGAGATATGGTACAGTTGTACTTGCTTTAATCCAGGCAATCGGCTTGTACTTTATGCTTAAGAACTTCCATGCTGTTACCAACCCGGGATGGACAACCGCAGCAGTTGTAGTTATTACATTTGCGGCAGGTACTGCATTCCTTATGTGGCTTGGTGAGCAGATTACAGAGAAGGGTGTAGGTAATGGTATCTCGCTTATCATTTTTGCAGGTATCGTATCTCGTATTCCTTCAATGATTACTTCTTCTATTGCTTATATGCAGAATGGTACAATGAACATAATCGGCGGTATCGTACTTTTAATATTTGTTGTACTTATTATCGGTTTTGTAGTTCTTATGAACGAAGCAGAGAGAAGAATATCCGTGCAGTATGCAAAGCGTGTAGTAGGCCGTAAGATGTATGGCGGTCAAAGTACACACATTCCGATTAAGGTTGCATCTGCAGGCGTTATCCCAATCATTTTTGCTATGTCAATTATGTCATTCCCGGGAACTATTGCAGGCTTCTTTGGCGTAAATAGTCAGTCCGACGGATTTTGGGGCGGATTTTTGAAGGTATTTTCTTCACAATCATGGATTTATGCAGTTTTGTACTTCTTGCTTATTATCTTCTTCACATATTTCTATACAGCTATACAGTTCAATCCGATTGAGATGGCTAACAATATGAAGAAGAACGGCGGATTTATTCCGGGTATTCGTCCGGGAAGACCAACTTCTGAATATATTTCAAAAGTTTTGGGCAGAATTACATTAACAGGTTCTATCTTCCTTGGTATCATAGCAGTTGTTCCGATTTTGATGAATCTTGTATTCAAGGTTCAGAACTTGGCTATCGGCGGTACATCACTTCTCATTATGGTTGGTGTTGCACTTGAGACAGTTAAGGATTTGGAATCTCAGATGCTTATGAGACACTATAAGGGATTTTTGGAGTAATCCAAATTTAATAGACTATTTAGCGGGGAGAGTAGACACCGTTTTCACTTGTTGAGAAAGGCGTCTGCTCTATCCGTTTATATGGAAACAACATATGTATATAATTTAAAGAGGCGATATTTTAAAATGAGATTGATTTTACTTGCAGCTCCGGGAGCCGGAAAAGGAACCCAGGCAGAAATTCTCAGTAAACATTTTGGTATTCCGACCATTTCCACAGGTGCAATGCTTCGACAAAGCATAAGCGAGGGTACCGAGCTTGGCAAGATTGCAGAGCAGTATATAAACGATGGTAAGTTTGTTCCGGATGATGTAATAATCAAGGTGGTTGAAGAACGCCTTTCGGCAGACGATTGCAAAGACGGTTTTATATTAGACGGTTTTCCGAGGACTTTGGCACAGGCAGAGGCTCTTGAAAATTCCGCTATTGATATAGACTGTGTTTTAAATATAATCGTAGCCGACGAAACAATTATCGAGCGTTTGGCAGGTCGTTTGGAATGTTCAAAGTGCGGTACTACCTTCCATAAATTACACAGGCGTCCGAAGGTTGACGGCGTTTGTGACTCTTGCGGCGGTGAGCTTCGCACAAGAGAAGATGATAAGCCGGAAACGATAGCCAAGCGTCTGGAAACATATCGTACACAGACAGAACCTTTGATTTCTTTCTATGAGAAAAAGGGCTTGGTACGCAGCGTTTATGGCAAGGACGAGATTGAAAGTACAACAAAAGAAGTTTTAAAGGCGTTGGAAGTTGAATAATTATGGTAAGTATTAAGTCAAAAGCAGAGATAGAAAAGATGCGTATAGCGGGCAGGGTAACATACGAAACCTTAGAAACCGTCCGTGCAGCAGTAAAGCCGGGCATCAGCACTTATGAGCTTGACAGAATTGCCGAAAAGTATATTAAGTCACAGGGCTGCACCGCTTCATTTAAGGGGTACAGCGGCTTTCCGGGCAGTGTTTGTGCAAGTGTAAATGATGTGGTTATCCACGGATTTCCGGCACACAAGCCTCTTAAAGAGGGTGACATTGTGAGTATTGATGTTGGTGCCTGTTATAAAGGTTATCACGGTGATGCTTGCCGCACCTTTGGTGTAGGAAAGATTTCTACCGAGGCGCAAAAATTGATTGATGTTACGGAGCAAAGCTTTTTTGAGGGTATAAAGTTCGCAGAGGACGGATATCGTATTTCCGATATTTCTAAGGCTGTGCAGGATTATGTAGAGTCAAACGGCTTTTCGGTGCTTAGAGATTATTGCGGTCACGGTATAGGTGCAAGCCTGCACGAGGACCCGGAAATCCCGAATTATGTCACCAAAAGCAGAGGTATAAGAATACGAAGTGGTATGTGCCTTGCAATAGAGCCGATGGTTCTTCAAGGGAAAAAGGATTTCTATGTGGGCGATGACGATTGGGCGGTTATAACCGAGGACGGAAAATTATCCGCACACTATGAAAACACGGTGTTGGTTACACCCGATGGCCCTGTTTTGCTTACTTTACCGCAGTGGAGCTGAGGTTATATGGCAGAGTTGAAAAATAAAAATACATATAAAATCGGTGACCTTGTTCTGGCAACGGCAGGACGGGAAGAAGGTAAATTATTTTTGGTTATCGGCACAGAGGATAACCGTGTGATTATTGCCGACGGCAAGTCACGGAAAATCGGCAGTGCAAAGCGCAAAAATATAAAGCATATTCAATTTACGGGCGTGAGAAGTGAGAAGCTTTTAAACGTTGATTTAACAGATGTTGAAATTCGTAAGGAAATAAGCAATTTAAGAGAGGTGTATTATAATGGCTAAAGAAGATGTTTTGGAAGTTGAAGGCAGGGTTGTTGAGGCATTGCCTAATGCAACATTCCGTGTAAAACTTGATAATGGCGACCATGAGATTTTGGCACATATATCAGGTAAACTCAGAATGCACTATATTCGCATTTTGCCGGGAGATAAGGTTACGGTTGAGATGTCACCTTATGACCTTACAAAGGGCAGAATTACCTGGCGTGCGAAATAGAATTAAAATATGTTTTACATTGGTGGAATGTACATATGAAGAAATTTTTTAGGGTAGTTATACTAATCGCTGTAGTATTTGTTATCGTTTTTTTCGGCAACAATCCGACAAAGGAGGATGACTTTTTGCCTACCGCTTCCGAAGCGCCTGTAAAAACAGTTGTCGTTTCTGCGGCAGGTGATTGTACTTTGGGTACAGATGTGAACTTTGGCGGCATTACATTCCCTGTCGAAGCAGAAAACAGGGGCTTTAATTACGGATACTTTTTAAGTAATGTAAAGCCGATTTTTGACGAGGACGATTTAACGATTGTAAATTTTGAAGGCACCTTGACTGAGAGAGGAAGCAGGGCAGATAAGACCTTTGCTTTCCGCGGAAAGCCGGAGTATACCAAGGTTTTAACCGAAGGCGGTGTTGAGGCGGTTACTCTTGCAAACAACCATAGCTCCGATTACGGCGAAATCAGTAATTTGGATACAAAAAAGTATTTAGACGATGCAGGGATTGTATGGTTTGAAAACTTAAACACCGGAGTTGTGGATATAAACGGTGTGAAGGTAGGCTTGATAGGTTTATATGCCTTAAACGGTAGTGCGGACGATAATCTTCCCGTTGCAATGGAGCAGGTTAAGGACGATGGCGCAGAGCTTATCCTTGTGGAGGTCCATTGGGGAATAGAAGGAGAAAACTATCCGGCGGAGAGCCAAAAAAATCTTGCATATAACGCAATAGATTTAGGCGCGGACTTGGTTATCGGGCACCACCCACATGTTTTGCAGGGCGTGGAGAAGTATAAGGGAAAGTACATAGCGTATAGTCTCGGGAACTTCTGCTTTGGCGGAAATCAGAATCCAAGTGATAAGGATTCTATGATTTTCAGGCAGACATTTACCATTGAAAACGGTGAGGTAAAAACCGATGATAATTATGAGATTATTCCATGCTCAATATCTTCGGTATCATCAAGGAACAATTATCAACCGACACCGCTGGGTGGCGATGAGCTAAATCGTGTAGAGGAGAAGATTAGGCGATTTAGTGCAGAACTTGGTGAAATTGACTTAAAATTTAGAAGTTATGCAACAGAAAAATAAGTTGACATAACCATAATAGTGTGATATAATAACAAAGTTCGCTCTATGGGGCGGACAAAGTACAAAACAGGAGGTGGAGGATATGAAAGTAAAGCCTTCAGTAAAACCTATTTGTGAAAAGTGCAAAATAATTAAGAGAAAAGGCAAGGTTATGGTAATCTGTGAAAACCCGCGTCATAAGCAGAAGCAGGGTTAATATCGGATAGCTTAATCGGAACAGGGTCAGGCTTATAAACCAAAATAACTTAAGCTGATGCCGTGTGAATTCAGCACGGGTGAAATTCTGTTCCCGTCTTTTTGAAAAAATGATGGAGGTGAATTGATTTGGCACGTATCGCAGGCGTGGATTTACCAAATGACAAGAGAGTAGAAATAGGTCTTACCTATATCTTTGGCATAGGTCTTTCCACATCAAAGAAAATCCTTGAGGCAACAGGTGTAGATCCTGATATTCGCGTACGCGATTTGACCGAGGATGATGTATCAAAGCTCAGAGCGGAGATTGACAACTACAATGTAGAAGGTGACCTTCGCAGAGATGTTGCGCTTGACATTAAGCGTTTGATGGAAATCAACTGCTACAGAGGCATGCGCCACAGAAAGAGTCTTCCTGTTCGCGGACAGAGGTCAAAGACCAATGCCAGAACACGCAAAGGCCCTAAGAGAACCATTGCAAATAAGAAGAAGTAGTTTATGGTTCAAAAACATTTTTGCGAAATATCGCAAACTAACAAAGAAAGTTCTACATTAAATAATTGTAGATATCCGTATCAGGAGGTGAAGATACAATGGCAACGGTAGTAAAAAGATCACGCCGCCGCAGAGAGAAGAAGAATATCGAACGCGGTGCGGCACATATTAAGTCTACATTCAATAATACCATTGTTACTATTACAGACGTTGCAGGTAATGCAATATCTTGGGCATCAGCCGGCGGTCTTGGCTTTAGAGGTTCAAGAAAGAGTACACCATACGCAGCGCAGATGGCTGCAGAAACAGCAGCAAAAGCAGCAATGGAACATGGGCTTAAAACAGTAGAAGTATACGTTAAAGGTCCGGGAAGCGGCCGAGAGGCTGCCATTCGTGCACTTCAGGTTGCAGGACTTGAAGTTAATATGATTAAGGATGTCACACCGATTCCTCACAACGGTTGCAGACCGCCGAAGAGAAGACGTGTGTAGTTACGGAGGTGAATTGATAAATGGCTAGATATACTGAATCAGTCTGCCGTATCTGCAGACGTGAAGGTCAAAAGTTATTCTTAAAGGGTGACAGATGTTATACCGGCAAGTGCGCAGTTGACCGTCGTGCATACGCACCGGGTCAGCACGGTCAGGGAAGAAGAAAGCTCTCTGAATATGGTACACAGCTTCGTGAGAAGCAGAAGGTTAGACGCGCATATGGTATTCTTGAAGGTCAGTTTGAACACTATTTTGAACTTGCCAACAAGAAGGAAGGCGTTACGGGTGAAAACCTGCTTTCAATCTTAGAGAGCCGTCTTGACAATGTTGTTTATAAAATGGGACTTGCTGTGTCCAGACCGGAAGCAAGACAGTTGGTTTCACACGCACACTTTACCGTAAATGGCAAGAAGGTTAATATTCCTTCATATTTAGTTAAGGTTGGCGATGTGATTGCAGTTCGTGAAAAGAGCAGATCAAGTGTTAAATTTGATGCAATTCTTGCAAGCACAGAGAGCAGAATCGTTCCTAAGTGGATTGATATGAATCGTGATACTCTTGAAGGTAAGATTGTTGCAGTTGCGGACAGAGAGGACATCGATCTGCCGATTGAAGAACATTTGATTGTTGAGTATTACAGCAAATAATAGCTGATACTTACAAGCCCAAAACAAAAATAGCATATAGGAGGGCTAAGAATGATTGAAATCGAAAAACCAAGAATTGAATGTGTTGAAGTATCCGAAGATGAAAAGTACGGAAAATTCGTTGTAGAGCCGCTTGAGAGAGGCTATGCAACCACACTTGGTAATTCACTTAGAAGAATGCTTCTTTCATCACTTCCGGGCGTTGCGGCAACCTCTGTTAAAATTGACGGAGTATTGCATGAGTTTTCAACTGTTCCGGGTGTAAAAGAAGATGTTACCGAAATCATACTTAATATCAAGAAAATAGCTGCAAAGCTCTATTCTGACGGACCTAAGGTTGTTTATATCAACCACGAGGGTGAAGGCGAGATTTGTGCAGGTGATATTAAGCATGATGCCGATGTAGAGATTATAAACGAGGATTTGCATATTGCTACACTCAGCGAGGATGCACATTTGTTTATGGAAATCACATTGGATAAGGGACGCGGTTATGTTTCATCAGACAGGAATAAGGAGATTTTGCAGCCGGCAATCGGCGTAATTGCAACAGACTCCATCTATACACCTGTTGAGAAGGTTAATTATATTGTTGAACCTACACGTGTAGGCAATATGATTGATTATGACAAGCTTACATTGGAAGTTTGGACAGACGGAACTATTGCTCCCGATGAGGCGGTAAGCCTTGCTGCTAAGATTATCAACGAGCATATGAATTTATTCATTGACCTTTCTGACGATGCAAAGAACACAGAAATAATGGTTGAAAAGGAAGAGAACAAGAAAGAGAAGGTACTTGAAACCACTATCGAAGAACTTGATCTCTCAGTTCGTTCATACAACTGCCTTAAGAGGGCAGGAATCAATACGGTACAGGATCTGATTACTCGTAGCGAAAACGATATGATGAAGGTCAGAAACCTGGGACGCAAATCACTGGAGGAAGTTATCGCAAAGCTCGACGCTATGGGACTTTCCTTAGCCGGTGATGAGTAGTGGATAGGAGGAATAAGGATGGCACTGCAAAGAAAACTTGGCAGACCGACTGACCAAAGACGTGCGATGCTCAGAAGTATGACAACTTCTTTCTTGGAAACAGGAAGAATTGAAACTACTACAACAAGAGCAAAAGAAGTTAAGAAAATCGCAGAGAAAATGGTTACTCTCGGTAAAAAGAATACTCTCCATACAAAGAGACAGGCACTCAGCTTTATCACAAAGCGTGAAGTTGTTACAAAGCTCTTTGATGAAATCGCTCCAAAGTATGCAGAACGCAACGGCGGTTATACCAGAATTATCAAGGTTGGCCCAAGACGCGGCGATGGTGCTGAGGTTTCAATTTTGGAGTTTGTTGACTAATTTTAAAACTAAAAGGGACTGTAAATTGATTTTTACAGCCCTTTTTTTATGCTGAGAATAAAAAATAAGCTTATTTTTTAGTAAATCTTCGTGCAATCAAAAAATCTTTAAATTACCCAAACGAAATCTTGAAACCGCTACATAATATCTTCGGGCAGTAAATAAATCTTTTGGGTACTTTTGGATACGCAAAAGTGCCAATCCCTCGTAGCCATACGGAAAGATACGAAAAACAAATTTTTGAATAATCGGCCCAAGCCCTGCTTCGGTCTGCCGCTCCCGACCGCAATGTAAAAATTTGTTTTTCGCACCTTCCTGTTACGCTATGTATGTAATCCATATTTCCGGGCAAATTATTAACAAAATGCAAACAGACTGTAAATGTGGTTGACAAAAATCCTTGTTATAGTATAATATTTCACATAAAGATTCCTAAAATTCGTATACATAATAAATTATATTTGCGTGTGTAAGGAGAATTAAATGAGTACAAGGTATAAGATAACCGCCGCAATTTTAGCTGTATTGATTTTTGTGCTTGCAACGATGAGTGGTGTATTTGCGGCGCATAGGCTACTCAATACTGCACTTGGCGAAGAAGTTGTGGTTGATATTATAGATGATATAGACGAAAATGTGGGTATGTTCAATATGCTCCTTCTTGGTGTTGACGAGGGCGAAAATCGCACGGATACTATGATGCTTGTATCGGTTGACGGTTATTCCGACCGTGTAAGCGTTCTCTCTATACCTCGTGATACAATGATTACGATAGGCGGTGGCTATCAAAAGATAAATGCCGCACTTGCCTTTGGACAATATCGTGCCGAAAACGGAACCGTTAAGGAGCCTGTTGAAACTGTTATAGAAGAAGTTAAGGCACTTACAGGCTTGCCCGTTAACTATTTTATGCTTGTTGATTTTGACGGATTTAAAGATATTATTGAAGTCTTTGACGGTGTAGATTTTAATGTGCCGTACAATATGGATTATGATGACCCTGTCCAAAATTTGCATATACACTTAAAGAAGGGTCCGCAACATTTAGACGGTCAGGCGGCACATGATTTTGTAAGGTACAGGCATAATAATGACGGAAGCGCACCGGGCGAATATGTTATGGGCGATATGGGGCGTATCCATTGGCAACAGCAGTTTGTACTTGAATTCTTAAAGCAGAAGCTGACTCCAAAATATTTGGGAAAATCCACGGAGCTTTTCGATATAATATGCGATAATGTCAAGACAAACTTCACGTTAAAGGATTTAATGACAAAGATGAAGTTTATAGAAGAGTTATCACCGGAAAATATCAGCTTTTATGAAATTCCGGGCGACACAGAGTATATAGACTCGCTTTGGTGGTTTGTCCCTGACTCCGATAAGATTACGGAGCTTGTATCTGATGTGTTTATGCCGTATACCCGTGAAGAATGGGAAGCAAAGAAAGAAGAACTTGCAGAGGAAAAAGAGGCAGAGAATGTATTAAATGAAAATAAAGACGACTTAAAATTTGATTAGTTCATAAGGGACGGTGGCGTTTTACTGTCCCTTATATTTTTTTGCTGATTACTTGACAAATCGGTCATTTTATAATAAAATTTTAGATGTTGTGTTGAAATGTAAAATTATTTGAGAAGGATTAAGAAATGAAAAAAACATATAATTTCATATTGACTGTATTTATTGTTTTATTTACTTTTATCGGCTTTTTGGCGACATTTTCTGCAATGTGGTGCACAAAGACTTATGGAGATATAGGCTTTGAGGCTATTCTCTTTACGATGTTTTCAAGCCTTGAAGGTGTTGACCCCGGTCTTGTGCTTAGTTATATATTGAAAGCGGCATTGCCGGCAATCTTATCTGCGGCGGCAGTTTTGTTTATCTTATTCTTTAAGCCGAAAAAGAAGATTAAATTCTGTCCGCTGCCTGTAAAAAGGTGGATTGCACTTATTTTAGCCATAATCCTTTGCACGGTTTTGACACATAATGCTTTAAAAAATCTAAACGGCTTGGAGTACATATCAAATCAGCTCCATCCTTCTATGTTTATTGAAGATGAATATGTTTACCCAAATGAAGTTAAAATCGACTTCCCTGAGAAGAAACGCAACTTAATTTATATAATTGCAGAGTCGATGGAAACTACCTTGTTTTCCAAGGATGAGTTAGGCGGATTTGATTATAATGTTATTCCGGAGCTTTATAAGCTTGCAAAAAATAACTTAAACTTCTCCGATAATAATACGGTTGGCGGATATAATGCCATTACCGGTGCGACATGGACTATCGCTTCGATAGTTGCGCAAACTTCCGGACTTCCGCTTAAAATACCTCACAGTAAGCGAAATAAGATGAACAACTTTAAGAGCTTTCTCCCGGGTGCCTATACAATAAATGATATATTGCACGAGAATGGCTATAAGCAGAGCTTTATGTGTGGCTCAGACGGAAATTTTGGTGGCAGACGGCAGTATTTTGAGCAACACGGTGTCGATACTGTATATGACCTGATGTCCGCAAGAGAAACGGGAATTGTTGTCCCTGAATATTGGGACGAATTCTGGGGAATGGAAGACCATTATCTCTTTGATTATGCCAAGAGAGAGCTTCCTAAAATTGCGGCAGAGAAAGAGCCTTTTGCGTTCTTTATGTTGACGGTTGATACCCATCATATAGAGGGACATACCTGTATAAACTGTGTAAATGAGCATGAGGAACAGTATGAAAATGTTTATTCCTGTTCTTCAAAGCAGATTAACAAGTTTATAGATTGGCTCAAAACACAAGATTTTTATAATGATACTACCATAATTGTTTTGGGTGACCACAGAAGTATGGGCGATGAGTTCTTTAAAAGGACAGTGGCAGAGGACTATGACAGAAAAGTTTATAACTGCGTAATCAATCCTATGGCAGAGCCTGAAAACAGTAAAAACCGCATTGCTACCGCACTTGACTTCTTCCCAACAACATTAGCGGCAATCGGTTGTGACATTGAGGGTGAGCGTCTGGGACTTGGCGTAAATCTGTTTTCGAACGAGAAAACACTTTCCGAGAAATACGGATTGGATAAGATAAATGAGGAGTTGGGCAAAAAATCAAAATTGTATGATGATGAGTTGTTAGACTTTTTCAGCGAGAATAAAAAGTAAATAAACATCCACCCGCTATGCGGGTGGATATTTGTTATTTAATAGTTTTCTGCCGATATTTCAAAATATGCTTTCGGATGAGCACAGGTCGGGCAGATTTCAGGTGCTTCTGTACCTATCACAATGTGACCGCAGTTTCGGCACTCCCAAATCTTAACATCGCACTTTTTGAATACTTCGTCATTTTCGATGTTTTTAAGAAGGGCACGATAACGCTCCTCGTGGTGTTTTTCGATAGCGGCAACCAAGCGGAACTTTTCTGCAAGCTCGCCAAAGCCTTCTTCCTCTGCGGTCTTGGCAAAGCCTTCGTACATATCAGTCCATTCAAAGTTTTCTCCGTCTGCGGCTGCGGCTAAATTTTCAGCTGTATCGCCGATGCCCGAAAGCTCCTTAAACCACATCTTTGCGTGTTCCTTTTCGTTGTCGGCAGTCTTTAAAAAGAGAGCGGCAATCTGCCCAAAACCGGCTTTTTTTGCGGCAGAAGCAAAATATGTATACTTGTTCCTTGCCTGTGACT
>JAZLIC010000128.1:0-7595 GCA_045617225.1 Clostridia bacterium | reverse complement strand
CACGCTAAGTGAAACCTTAGAGGCGATAGAAGTTGCAAAGAGGAGCGGATACAGAGCGATAACATCGCACAGGAGCGGCGAAACAGAGGACACAACCATTGCGGATATTGCGGTCGCAGTAAACGCAGGACAGATAAAGACGGGCGCACCGTCACGCACGGACAGAACGGCGAAGTATAACCGACTGTTAAAAATAGAAGCGGAGCTTGGAAGCTCCGCAGAATATGGAAAAATGCAGAATTAAAAAACACCAACACCGTATGGGCGACCCTGTGTGGCCGCCCGTTTTTGCGTGCCGTCTTCGGTTGTGAAAATTTTTTTATTGCTGTATTTTGCATATTGTAATTTTTTTCTTAAAGTGATATAATCAAAATATATGATTGGGTTTTGTAATGCCGTTGACAACCCACCGCCGGAAACCCGTAGGGAACGGTCTTGACCGTTCCGAATAAAAATCCATACAAACGAAAAAATACACTGTAGGGAACGGTCTTGACCGTTCCGAATAAAAACCCATATAAACGGAAAAAACATACCGTATGGGCGGCCATCGGTCGCCCTATGAATTTTTGACACTTAATTCAAATATCCTGTCATACAGAAGTTCCCTGTCCCATAATTCCTCGGCGGCAGAATTGCCTTTGATTTGGTTTCTGTTTTTGGCAAGGGGCAGGGACGCAACCTTTTTGGCATCGTTCAAGATACTTTGCCCCACGGCGTTAAAGCCTAAAATCTTTATATATTCGGGATTTTTATTTAAATCTTCTTTGGTTATTTTAAGGTATGCGCAGATAAGTATTCGTCTTATTCTGCTTAGCGTATATCTCTTTGACTTTACCATTTCGGCAAGCTCCGTCAGATTATTTGCGACGAGAGCGGACTTGTATATCTTATTTTCAAGGCCTTCCGATACATCTGCAATTTCCTTTAAGTTTTCTGTACCCATTTTGCAAATTTCGGCAATAACCGCCTTGTTCATTGTGTTAAAATCATATATGGGAGAGCCGAGATAAATATCTCTGCACTCCTCAGGAATAAACGCCATTGCATTTTCAATTCCGCCATTTATGATAATGGAACGGATAGCAGAGGCACTTGCCGTTCCCTCGGTTATATCCGAACTGTCGTGATGAGCGCCAAGCCTTTTTATTGCTATGGGTTTTATGGAAGAGTTTGTACGCCTTAATGCTTTTAGGTATTCTATCGCTAAAATGTTGTTGGGAGAGAGCAGTGTTTCAGCGCTGTCGCCACCCAAAAGTTTTTCTACGCTATGCGCTCGTGCAGTCGGAAATGACACTCCGCTTAAAAGCTCGTCCTTGATAATCTTCTTGTATTCGTCAGGCTCATCGGATATAAGGCGTGCAATGTTTTCAAGCTTTAAAATATCATCACATTCCGCACCGAAAGAGAGGAAGTCAACACAGTTTAAAGCGTTCAGCGTCTTTACCGCATTCATTGCATACCGCTCTGCTGATTGCAGCGTAAAGAGGGCAGGAAGTTCTAAAACAAGGTCTGCACCGCCTTTAAGTGCGGCTTTTGCTCTTGTGTACTTATCGAATAACGCCCCTTCGCCTCGTTGAACGAAGTTTCCGCTCATAAGGGAGATGATACCATCTGAGTCCGTAATGCGTCTTGTTTCCGAAATATGATATGCGTGACCGTTGTGCATCGGATTATATTCGCAGATAATTGCGGCATTTCTCATGCAAATCCCTCCCTTTTTTACATAGTATATCATAAAAAATGCAAAATACAACAAAAAACTTCAAATTAACTCTTGTAGAATACTTCTTATAGGTGTATAATAATATAATGTAGGTTTATTTTGTAAAATTATTATTATACATATGAAAGAGGGAAATACAAAAATGTCAAGTTTTATCGACAATTTAAAGGTCATTGCCGCAAAGGATAAAAAGACAATTGTCCTTGCGGAAGGCGAAGAAAGACGTACAGTTGAGGCGGCAGAGATGGTGCTTAAAGAAGGTTATGCAAATATCATTCTTTTAGGCAACGAAAAGAAGATTAACGAGATTGCGGCAGGTCTTGATATTTCAGGCGCAAAAATTATCGACCCTGAAACAAGTGAGCTTACCGCCGACTTTGCAAACAAGCTCTATGAGCTTCGCAAAGCAAAGGGTATGACAGAGGAGGTTGCCGCAGAAACAATCAAGAAGGTACTCTATTTTGGTTGTATGCTTGTTAAGACAGGTATGGCAGACGGTATGGTTGCAGGTGCAGTACACGCTACCGCCGATGTTATGCGTTCATCACTCCAGGTTATTAAGACTGCTCCCGATACGAAGGTTGTATCCGCATTCTTCCTTATGATAGTACCTGATTGCGAATATGGCGAGAACGGTACATTCATCTTTGCGGACAGCGGCTTAAATGAGTATCCTGACGAAGCAAAGCTTGCAGAGATTGCAGTATCATCTGCAAAATCGTTTAAAGCGCTTGTCGGCGCAGAACCGAGAGTTGCAATGCTCTCCTATTCTACATATGGCAGTGCAAAGTCAGAGTATGTTGATAAGGTTAAGAATGCAACAAAGCTTGCAAAGGAGTTAAATCCGAATATTAAGTTAGACGGTGAGCTTCAGCTTGATGCGGCTATCGTACCTGCTATCAATGCTTCAAAGGCACCGGGCAGTGAAATCGAAGGTAAGGCAAATGTCCTTATATTCCCGAACCTTGATGCAGGCAATATCGGCTACAAGTTGACACAGCGTCTTGCAAAGGCAGAGGCATACGGCCCGCTTACACAGGGTATGGCAAAGCCTGTAAACGACTTGTCAAGAGGTTGCAGTGCAGAGGATATTGCAGGTGTTGTTGCCATCACTTGTGTTCAGGCTCAAAATCAGTAATATATAGGAGGTAATACAAATGAAAGTATTGGTTATAAACGCAGGCAGTTCCTCACTTAAATATCAGCTCATTGATATTGAAACGGAAACTGTACTTGCAAAAGGCTTATGCGAGAGAATAGGTATTGACGGCTCTCAGCTTAAACATACACCGCAGGGCAAAGATGCGGTTATTCTTAAACAACCTATGAAGAACCACGCAGATGCTATTGCTATGGTGCTTGACGCACTCACAAATTCAGAGTATGGCGTAATTGAAAGTATGGACGAGATTTCCGTTGTCGGACATCGTGTTGTGCATGGCGGCGAAACCTTTAATAAGTCGTGTATAATTGACGACTCCGTAAAGAAGGCTATCGACCAGTGCGTACCGCTTGCACCGCTCCACAATCCGCCAAACCTTATCGGTATTGATGCTTGCGAAAAGGCTATGCCCGGCACACCGCAGGTTGCAGTTTTTGATACTGCCTTCCATCAGACAATGCCGAAAGAAGCATATATGTATGCACTCCCTTATAAGTATTATGAGGAGGACAAAGTCAGAAGATACGGTTTCCACGGTACATCTCACAAGTATGTCACACTCCGTGCGGCAGAGATGCTTGGCAAGCCTGTTGATAAGGTAAAGCTTATTACCTGCCACTTAGGTAACGGTTCAAGTATAACCGCAGTTGACGGCGGTAAGTCTGTTGCAACTTCAATGGGATTTACTCCTCTTGCAGGTACTGTTATGGGTACACGTTGCGGAAGTATTGACCCTGCTATTGTTAAGTTTATCGCAGACAAGCATAACTTGACACTTGAAGAAGTGGACAATATTTTAAATAAAGAATCAGGCGTACTTGGTATATCCGACCTTAGCTCCGACTTCCGTGACTTAGAAGCGGCGGCACTTGAAGGTAACGAGCGTGCACAGCTTGCGCTTGATATGTTTGTGTATAGCGTGCGTAAGTATATCGGTATGTATATGGTTCAGCTTGGCGGTGCAGATGCGATTGTATTTACCGCAGGTATCGGTGAAAACACGGTTATTATCCGCAGTGCGGTCTTAAAGGGACTTGAATTCTTAGGCCTTAAGATTGACGAAAGCAAGAATGCGACTGCACGCGGCAAGGAAGTGTTTATAAACACAGATGACAGTAGCTTAAAAGCTCTTGTTATCCCCACAAATGAGGAGCTTATGATTGCCCGTGAAGCGGCAGAACTTATAGGATAGTATGGAATATGAGAAGCTTCATTATGAGAACCTTGCAGATGAGGAGGTAGTTGAACTCTCCGCCTCAGGCGATAAAAATGCCACGGAATACATTTTGTCAAAGTACAAAAACTTAGTTCGTGCACGTGCAAGGCAATATTTCTTAATCGGCGCAGACAGGGACGACTTGGTACAGGAAGGAATGATAGGCCTGTTTAAGGCGATTCGTGACTTTGATAATACCAAGCAAGCATCGTTCCGTGCCTTTGCGGAGCTTTGCATAAAGCGTCAGATTATTACCGCAATAAAATCGGCAAGCAGGCAGAAACATCAACCTCTTAACTCTTATATATCGCTTGATAAGTCGGATTATAACGAAGACACCGATGGTGTTTTGCTTGGAGCATTGACATCGGGCAGTGCAGTAGACCCGGAGGAAGTATTTCTGCAAAGAGAAAATATTGAGCTCCTAAAAGAGGAGGTAGAGGATAAGTTAAGTTCCCTTGAAAAATCTGTTTTTGAGTTGGCGCTTAGCGGCCTTAACTATCTGGAAATCGCAAAGGAGCTTAATCGCTCGCCAAAATCTATTGATAACGCTTTGCAAAGGGTAAAGCGAAAAATGGAAAATTAAATGGGCATTTTTACCTATCCCATAAGAGAGGGTTGTTTAGAAAGATTCTTCTAAACAACCCTTTTGTGTGCCGCTGCCAACATCATTTAGAAGTCGCCGTCTATGTAAATTTCCTCTGCATCTATTTGCGCCTGTTTTAAGCGTTCTTGCGCCTTTATGACTAATCTCTTGAATTCCGCAAAATCGTCTTCTTTCTTTAAAGCATCATCAATCAGCCATATGGCATCTGTCGCACCGTTGAATACCGTGCTGTACATTTTACTGCTTACCTTCATAAATAATTCCCTCCAGAAAATTAAAAAATGCGCCAACCGAAGTTGACGCACAAAAAACGCAAACTTCAGTAGTCGCAAAACTAATTTATACAGTGTGAGATACACCCTTTTAAAAGAAATTTGCATTTTTATGTAAATTAAAAAAGGGTGTCAAAAATATATTTGCACAAAATATATCTCTTCACTGTATAAATATTAAATTAGTTTTGCAAATACATAATATCATAAAGCTTTAAATATTGCAATAGTTTTTAGTTTGTTAGATTTTTTTATTTTATTCGCAGTTTGCGATGTTTGAGTAGAATGGGCAAAATAACATTTTCTCATCGTAATCATCTGAATATATCTTTCAAAAAATTACATTTCCCGCTACACTAAAATATGCCTTTTGTCAAGAAGTTTTTTTGGATATTATGTAAACCAAAAGAAAAATTTTTTTGGGTAGGTAAATTCATTTTTAAAAAATTTATTAACAATAAAAATACCATATTTATAGTTATTAACAGAGTTTTCCGAGTTATCCACAGGCAAAAACAGGAAAAAGTTAGCCCAAAAAGCAAATTACAGAGTTTTCCACAGGGACGATTTTAGTGGGTTTTTGGGACATACCCGGGCGGTAGATTGGTTTACATAATAATTATTTTTGTCAAAAAATTTTTAAAAAAGATTTAAGGTATGCTTGCTAAGGTTTTAAATCTGTGATAAAATTAAGCAGAAAGATGGTGATAATATGGAGATAAAAATAACAACGCCTATTACAAAGGAAAAGATAAAGGATTTAAAAGCAGGGGATAGCGTACTCATCACCGGCGAAATTTATACCGCCCGTGATGCGGCACATAAAAGAATGATTGAAGCACTTGACAGAGGAGAGGAGCTTCCCATTGATATAAAGGATAAGACTATTTATTATGCAGGACCTGCACCGGCGAAACCCGGACAGGTAATCGGCTCTTGCGGTCCCACAACAAGCGGCCGTATGGACGCATATGCTCCACGACTTATCAGGCTTGGACAGACAGGAATGATAGGCAAGGGCGAGCGAAGTCGTGAAGTTGTAGATGCTATGATAGAGTGCGGCGCAGTTTACTTTGGTGCAATCGGCGGTGCCGGTGCACTGATTGCAAAGAGTATCAAAACTGCCGAGGTTATCGCCTATGAAGATTTAGGTGCAGAGGCACTCAGGCGTCTGACGGTAGAGGACTTTCCTGCAATCGTGGTCATAGATGCAAAGGGTAATAGCTTATATAAAAGATAAAAAGGGATTTTTGCCTATCCCTTTAAAAACGGCTCCTTGTTATCAAGGAGCCGTTTTGTAGTATTTACTTTTTGGTTGCAATTATTATTCTTATACATCCGCCCAGGTTACTGCTCTTATCGTAGTATGCACTCAGCGAATATTTATCAGGATTTGAAAGGACTTCGTTTATTGATAGTATCGTGTATGACTTTGTCAGTCCGTAGTTCCTTAAATAGATATATAGCTTGTCGCTTACCTTATAGGCTTCACCACCGTAAGTGTATGTCGTGGCAGAGGTTAAGCGCCCGCCGTTTAAGCAACTGCCAACCGATGCCATCATCTCCGGTCTTGACGGATTTGGTGCGAGCTTGAATACTCCGTCATTGCCCACGCCGAAGTAAGAGCCTGATGTTGTATAATTATATGTTGCACCGTCTACTATATATTCATAGCTGCCGGATAATCTGCCCATAGCGCTTGCACCGCTCTTTTCTGCATATAACATAACTCCGTAGCTGTATGCATCACCTGTTACATCTTTTAAGATAATATTATCAATTTCACCGCTTGAATTCTTGCTTGTGTACAAGATGTCATTTGCTGAAATTTTTACACCGTCCAATCTTTGCGGAAAGACCGTTGTATATACTGCACCTTTATAGTCGTCCAATATGCTTACATCAAGTATGTTTACATTATCTGCAAGCTTTGTGCTTCCCAACCGCTTTGAAGAATGTTGATATGTGCCTGAAATCGTATTTCTCTCCGATATTGTTTGAAGCTTTGCAACACCGTTTGAGAATACTACTCTCTTGACGGTATTCTTTGTTGCCTTGTAGTTCTGGTCTGTCATATATTCATATATGCCGCCGTTTGGCAGAACAATTTTTGCGTAGTTTGATGTATATGTCGTGGCATCGGGAGCGGTTATTTCCTTTGCGCCACAGTCCAAAACATATCCTACAACCTCGCTGTTTGATGCGCTTGCGCTTGGCGAGAGAACATCCGCTATCTGATTTGATTTTCCCAAAAGAAGTGTTACGGTATCGCCGTAGTTGTATGTGCCGCCTGCGGAAAGCTTCGCAAATGCGTCTGCACCCTCTATTGCGTACTCTGTGCCCGAAATGGTGACAGAGGTGGGTGCATCTCTGTTTGGAGTTGCTTTCTCGTATACGCCCGTTATCTTATTGCTGTATGCCATAATGCGATTTAAAGCTTCCGAGAAATATACAATATCATAGGCCTTTACTTGCGAAATATCCGCTTCCTGTCCATCTCTTGTAACGGTTGTCTGAGCGTTTATGTTAAAGCCGGATTGCCAAACATCGGACAATACTGTAAACGGCCCTTGCAGGGCGTTGCCTTTGTAGCTCATAAAATCTATATCGTT
>JAZLIC010000127.1:0-7865 GCA_045617225.1 Clostridia bacterium | reverse complement strand
CCGAATATTTCGATAAATTCCAAGGCTCTGCGTCTTGCCTCGTCGTAGTTATCGGACAAAATCTGACGGGACAGGACGCCGAACATACAAGCACTGAGTGCAATCAGCCCTTCGCTGTTTTGACGCAAAACTTCCATATCTATACGAGGCTTATAATAAAAGCCCTCGGTATATCCTAAGGACACTATCTTCATCAAATTTTTATAACCTGTATCATTCTCGGCAAGGAGAATTAAGTGACTGCTCTGCGAATCGTAAATATGCACTTTATCAAAGCGTGACCTTGCCGCAACATATACTTCCGAACCGATAACAGGCTTCATCCCTATCGACTTGGCGTATTCGTAAAACTCAATTACCCCATACATATTACCGTGGTCGGTTATTGCCATTGCGTTCTGTCCTAATTCTTTTGCACGGTCTAAAATTTTGGGCACGGTGCCTTCACCGTCAAGCAAACTGTATGCAGTATGTGTATGCAGATGCGCAAAAGCCATTTTTCTCTCCCCTTTTGACAAGTACTACTTTAAAAATTCCATCAGCTTTTTTATTCTGTGATTAACACCTGATTTACTGAGATTTAAAAGTTTACCAAGCTCACTTAAACTCTTTGACTTATTTTCAAGCCTTAAAATCGCAATTTCTCTTAAATCATCAGGCAGGTTTTCAATTCCGATTTTTTTATCAATCAATTCGATTGCCTGTATTTGCTTTACCGAAGCACCTATTGTTTTTTCATAATTAGCTATCTCGCCCATTGAGGCACGGTTAAAATTATTATTTATCTCTTTTTCGATTTTTATATTAAGAAGCTCCATCTGCGCTTTATAAGCACTCATAAAACTGAGTACGTCGGATATTTCATCACTGTTTCGCATATACAAAACATATTTGGATTTACGCACAACACTCTTAAACTCAAACCCAACTTCAAAGAGCATTTCTTTTAAGTCCTCACTTAGTTTAAGGTGTGATGTGACAATCTCCATATTATAATTCTTGCGTGGGTCAATAACCGTGCCACTGCCTAAAAACGCACCCCTTAAAAAGGCGCGTTTGCAACAATCATTTTTAATTATCGCCTCATCAATGCGATAATGTATAAGCCCTGTTGTTGGGTGAGTTAAATTAAGGTCAATAAGGAGCCTTGCGATTTGGTCGCTGTCGCTTATCGACGCAACATAACGCTCCGACCCGTCGGATACAGGCTTAACCGTCATTTTGGTGCCTATGCGATGTCCTAAATCAGCATAGTGCTTCAAAACATCACGATTTTCCGTAACGAACTTAATCTCTTTTTGAGTAATACTTCCCCCAAACAACATAATGCCTGCATACTCTGCTCTGTCACAACAGGGCAAAGTATTTTCGGTCTTACAAAGTTCTTCCTTTGTGAGTTTTGAAAATGATTTCATAGAATAACCACCTATCGCACGAATTTTTAGACACCCTTTTTTATATCACGATGCGATATCATTGAGCGGCAGTCTTTGCTTTGCAGATACTTATAAAGTTCCTCTGCAATAGTTACACTTCTGTGATGACCGCCCGTACATCCTATGCCGATAACAAGTTGCGACTTGCCTTCCTCTATATAATGCGGAAGTAAATAATCAATCATATCGGTAAGGCGTTTTAAAAATTCCGTGCTTTGCTCAAATTGCATAACATAATCATGGACGCACGCTTCAAGTCCCACATGCTCTTTAAGCTCCGGAATATAGTACGGATTAGGAAGAAAACGCACATCAAAAACCAAATCCGCATCCAAAGGTATGCCGTATTTAAAGCCAAATGACAACACATCAACAACTATTCCATCGCTACCGTAGATTGACTTTATATGCTTTTTAAGGTCGGTAGGCGTCATATTTGAAGTATCAATAATATGTGTAGCGTTCTCTCTTGCGCTTGCCAAAAGCTTGCGTTCTTTTTGAATTCCGTCAATAATGCGTCCGCCGCCCGCAGATGGATGTATGCTTCGTGTTTCTTTATAGCGTCTTACCAAAACTTCATCAGATGCGTCAAGGAATAGAACCTCGTATTCACAGCCTAATTCTTCAAGTTCTTTAAGCCTGTCCGAAAATTCCTCAAACAAATCACCGCCGCGCATATCACAAACAAGCGCCGCCGCGCGTGACGCCTCAAATGAACGCTTATAAATCTCACCGAACTTAGGTATAAGTGCCGCAGGAAGATTATCTACACAAAAATAGTCAAGCTCTTCAAGGGTGTTTACCACCTGTGATTTTCCTGCGCCGCTAAGTCCTGTTATAACCAAAATCTTCATACGTCCTCCTTAAAACTCGCCTACGAGTTTTACCTCCGCTTCAAGTTCAACACCAAAGTTTTCAAACACTTCTTTTTTAATATGGTTTATTAAATCAAGAACATCTTTTGCAGTAGCACCGCCTTTGTTTATAACAAAGCCTGCGTGCTTGGTCGAAACCTCAGCTCCTCCGATACTGAAGCCTTGGAGATTAGCGTCCTGTATAAGCTTGCCAGCAAAATATCCCTCCGGGCGTTTAAACGTACTGCCGGCACTCGGCTTATTTAAAGGTTGCTTTTCAAAACGGCGCTTGTTAAGCTCGTCAATTTCTGCCTTTATTTTTGTCTTGTCGCCGTTTTTAAGCTCTACTGTGCAGCCTAAAATCACTTTATCACTGCCTGCAAATATACTGTACCTGTACGAAAAGTCACACTCCGCACCGGAAATTTCTTTTACTTCGCCATTCTCCAGATAGCATACCTTTGAGATAACATCTTTCATTTCACCGCCGTATGCACCGGCGTTCATATATATTGCACCGCCCAAAGTCCCGGGAATACCTGACGCAAATTCAAGACCGGAAAGTGAATTCTCGGTAGCAGTTCCCGCAAGCTTTGAAAGCATAATCCCTGCCTCGGCTTTAATTGATGTGCCGCATACTTCTATGCCGCAAAGCTTAGACAGGCATACCACAGCGCCACGGATTCCCTTATCGCCAACCAAAATGTTTGAGCCGTTTCCCATAACAAAAACAGGGATATTTTTGGATTCTAATAACCCTAAAACTCTTTTAAGTGCATCTGTGCTTTCGGGAGTTATAAAAATGTCCGCTTCTCCGCCTATTACAAATGTTGTATGCTTTTTCATAGGTTCGTTTAAAGAAACATTTTCACTGCCTGTAATTTCAGCTATTTCTTTTAAAACAGACTCCATTGTTATGCCTCCGCTCTCTCTTTTTTTGATTTTAAGTACTTTAAAAACCTATCTGCATTTAAGTTCATAATCAATTCCTCGGGGAAATTGATACCTTCAAGCATATCTATAACTTCATCAAATATACCGACCGTAAAGCAACTGTGCGAGTCACTGCTCACAACAACTTTGGCACCAAGCTCCTTGCAGACCTCGGCAATTTTTTTGCAATTCTCAAAACTGCCCTCACGGGTTAATATAGAGCCGTTATTGATTTCTACACAGGTATCCTTCTCGATAGCTTTTTTTATGACCTTTTCTTTGTCATAAGGAAACTTTGGGTGTCCCGTGTGACCTAATATAGTCACATACGGATTATCAAGCACTTTAAGCCATGTTTCGGTATGGTCGCTAAGCAAATCCGGTGAATAGCACGGCGGATGCATTGACGCTATAACAAAGTCCACACTTTTTTGAATTTTTTCAGGTACATCTATATTTCCGTCTGTATCAATTACATTTGCTTCTATACCATACCCCATCTTTATTCCCTCTATTTCTCGAGGCAATCTCATCATTGTGGAAAAATGCCATATATGCGGTGAATCGGGAATATTTGGTGCGTGATTTGTCATACAAAGCATTTCAAGCCTATGCTTCTTTGCGTACAATACATTTTCAAGCAGCGTACTGTGAGCATGGGTGCTGACATTTGTATGTGTATGTGTATCAACAAGTACTTTCAATTTATAATTCTCCTTCGTCGGCTATGTGTTCGGTAAATCTGCGATTTAGTTCTTCTGCCGCATTGTAGCCCATTCTCTTTTGACGGTTATTCATTGCCGCAACCTCAAAAATGATGGCAAGGTTTCTGCCAGGCTTTACAGGTATGGTGATTGAAGGAATATCAAGTCCTAAGATATTTGTATACTCATCAACCAATCCAAGTCTGTCGTATTGCTTACCGACCTTCCAATTTTCAAGGTGTATAATAAGGTCAATCTTTTCACTATCCTTTACGGAACCCATACCGTAAATATTTCTTACATCAACAATACCTATACCGCGAAGCTCGATAAAGTGCCTGATAATATCCGGCGAAGAACCGACTAATGTTTTGGAGGAAACCCTCTTTATTTCAACTGCATCATCGGCAATCAGACGATGTCCGCGCTTTATAAGCTCAACTGCGGTTTCGCTTTTACCAACACCGCTCTCACCTAAGATAAGAACGCCCTGACCGTAAACCTCTACCAAAACGCCGTGACGGGTGATACGTGGTGCAAGTTCAATATTCAAAAACGCATTAAGTGCAGAGTTAAAGGCAGAAGTATGTTGCGAAGTAAGCAACACGGGTGTTTCATACTCCTCTGCGAGTTGGAGCATTTCAGGTGACGGATTTTTTCCGCGAGTTAAAATTACCGCCGGTACATGCCTTTCAAATATACGCTTTAAGCTTTTGTAGCGTTCATCGGAAGTCATATTTGCAAGGTATTCGGTTTCAACTATTCCGAACACTTGAAGTCTGTTCTCATCAAAATGGTCAAAAAATCCCGTAAGCTGAAGTCCCGGCCTGTTAAGGTCTGCGGTAGTAACCAAAACTTCTTTATCCGGATAATAGCCCTTTTCAAGCTTCATCTCTTCTATTATCTTTTTAAGGTCAACAGTAAATTCCTCCATCGTATATCCCTCTTTCCTTCTCTTTATCATACAAGTAAATGCTGTTTTTAGCTCGCAAATCATACTTTCTCGTATACATTATACTATTATTTTTATTATTTTGCAAACATATTATATAAAAATTTTAAAAAAAATCCTTGCATTCTTCAAATCTTTCTGTTATAATACTGTGAGTTGGATAATTTGTAATGCTTGTCAAGGAGGTGTATGATAGATGGCAAAATGCGAAATCTGCGGAAAAGGTGTTACCTTTGGTATTAAGGTATCTCACTCTCATCACAGATCAAACAAAGCTTGGAAGCCGAATGTTAGACGTGTAAAGGCGCTCGTTGACGGCACACCAAAGAAAGTATATGCGTGTACCAGATGTCTTAGATCAGGCAAGGTTGACCGTGCTATTTAATTTGTGAAGCTTAAAAGGGATTGCAAAAAGCAATCCCTTTTTTGTTACAATAATGCTAATACCTTTTCGATATTTTCGTCGGAATATTCTATTTCCAAAGAGTATCTTCTTGACAAATCAATCAATGCGTTTAATGATAAATCCCCTGCATTCTGCCAAAGGGCAGTAATAATTCTAAGGCTGAGTACGGCAAAGGCAATACGCTCATATAAATAGCCGTCATATAGCCCGTCCGCAATATGTCGATAGACAAAGTAAAACAAAAGTTGTTCTGATGCAATGCTTATATCTTCGCTTAATTCTTCATCTAAGGCAGGAAAACCCCCTCCTTTTGCGTTTTCAAGCAGAGTTTCCCACGATGGGTCAAGCCTTTCCAAATCAAGATAGATGTCCAGCCATTCACTCAGGCTTTTATCTGATATATCCACACCGAAATTTTCAAAAAGCTTTTCAATTCGTTCATCAATAGTATAATCTCTGTCCTGTATAATCTCAAAAATTTTATTTCGCAGCAGGAAGAATTCGTCCTTTTTAAAATCTCCCCTATGTATAAGCTCTGTTTTATTTTTACGGCTTAGTATAAGCTCTGCCGCCGCTTCACAACAAAGTCCAAGTCCGATTTCCACTCTGTCATCAAAGAAGTTACGAAATCGCGGATGGTCTTTGCATATATTGCAAAGTGCCTCCTCGCCAAGCTCCTTAATAATATCGCATAAACCATTCTTATCAAGGAAAGGGCACTTATCATCTGTTCCTAATATAAAGTGGCGTGATGTTTTATCGCCTGTGACAGACTTTAAAATTTTATCCCCAAAAGGCGTATTCAGGCTTTTATATAAATTATAAGCAGAGTCATCTACATCAATCTCCCAACCGATGCAACAACTATGCTTACATTTATCCGCAATACATAAAAAGTCATTATAATAATCAGGTACAACCTCTGTCATAATCCACACCTCAATATAATAATAGCACAAAAGGGCAAAAAAGGCAAACCTTCAAACAAGGTCTGCCTTTCTTATGTAACTGCTTATGTAACTACTTCATTTTAAACATCATCTTAAGTACGCCTCTTAAAAATTTTGGTGCCTTCACAACTACTATTTGCACAAAACATTCCCCCTTTTATTTAAGCCAAAGGCAAATTCCAAGGACTATAAAGGCAATCCCCAAAAGGGATATAAGAAAATAATAAGGAATAATATACGCAAGAAAGAGTCCTGCGCCCAAAGCCATCAAAATACTTCCGATTGGCGGCTTCTTTCTGCAATTTTTGTTGCAGCATCTGTTATTCCACATTATAACGCCCCCTAAAAAAAGTCCATCTGCTTTAATATATTCAAAGCATAAAAAAGGGTGCATACTAATTTAAAATTCCGCCGACTTTATCAAATGTCTGTATAACTCTTTGTTTAAGCGGTGCGTTTTCCGGCTTTACAAGGTCTTTGTCATCTTCTAAAAGATGGGCGGTCACCTGTTGCGTTTCCTTTAAGATATCAAGGTCGGTAAAGAAGTTTGCAATCTTCATTTCCGGCAGACCGTGTTGCCGTGTACCGAAAAATTCGCCCGGTCCGCGTATTTCAAGGTCACGCTCCGATATTTTAAAGCCGTCATTGGTTTCACACATAATTTTCATACGCTCCGCAGCCACAGAGCCGCCTTGATTGCAGAATAGTATACAATACGACTGCTTGTCGCCCCTGCCTACTCTGCCTCGCAACTGATGAAGTTGTGACAGTCCAAAGCGTTCTGCGTTTTCAATCACCATAAGCGTAGCATTCGGCACATCAACGCCCACCTCAATAACCGTTGTAGATACCAATATATGAATATTTCCATTTACAAACTCACGCATTATTGCTTCCTTTTCATCAGGCTTCATACGCCCGTGCAGGATTTCAATTTTATATTCAGGGAATCTTTCTTTAAGCTTTTTTACATACTCTGTAACCGCTTTTGCGTCCAAAACCTCTGACTCCTCCACAAGCGGGCATACAAAATACGCTTGTCTGCCGGAGCCTATCTCACGACAGACAAACTCATAAAGACGCTCACGCACGCTATCGTTTACCGCTATGGTGCGTATCGGTTGCCGTCCCGGAGGAAGCTCATCAATTACCGAAACATCTAAATCGCCATACAAAATCAGTGACAATGTGCGTGGTATCGGCGTTGCGGTCATAACAAGGGTATGTGCTCCTAAACGCCCCTTTTCTAAAAGAGATGTCCTCTGTCTTACGCCGAAGCGGTGTTGCTCGTCCGTTATAGTAAGAGCAAGTGACGAAAACTCAACCGTTTCTGTAAGGAGAGCGTGCGTTCCCACAATAATCTTCGCATCTCCTGATGCAATCCTTTCAAGTTGGCTTCTCTTTTCCGCCGCCTTCTGTCCGCCGGACAGATACGCCACTTCTATTCCCCAAGGTTTAAAGAGTTTGGATAAATTATTATAATGTTGCTCCGCAAGTATCTCGGTAGGTGCCATCATTGCCGACTGATAACCTGCCCTTGCAACCGCAAACATTGCCGCCGCCGCAACCATGGTCTTACCTGAACCTACATCACCTTGTACAAGCCTGTTCATAGGTACATCGCTTTTTA
>JAZLIC010000126.1:0-11324 GCA_045617225.1 Clostridia bacterium | reverse complement strand
TCCGTGTCAATAGCTTTTAAATTTTCTTCCGTTATGCGAAAGCTCCAATTTCCGTCAGTTCTGCCCGGAATATTTATTCTTGTATCATTGCCGAAAAGTAACAAATCCTGGATAGGTAACATAACAATACCGGCGGCACTTTCAAATAATGTTCGTATGATAGAATCATAGCAACCGTGAATGTCGCCTGTATATCCGCAGTATTCAAACAAGCGTTTTCTGTCATTTTCGGGCATCTCCCACACATATCCGAGAAGGGTGTTGTTATCGTGTGTACCTGTATATGCAACAGAGTTATTTATATAATTATGGAATCTGTGTGTTGTGTCCTCCTCGGACAGAAATCCGAACTGCACGACTCTCATTCCCGGAAAACCGCTATACTCAACGAGCTTTACTACTTCCTCCGTTATCTCGCCCAGGTCCTCGGCAATTATCAGGCTATCCTCTACTATGTCACGGACTGCGTCAAGCATCTCTTTGCCCTTTGCCTTTACCCATTTTCCGTTTCGTGCGGTTTTTTCGCCGTATGGAATACTGTAATAGGATTCAAGGCCTCTGAAATGGTCAATTCGCACACCGTCAAAAATATTGAGGGTATGCTTAAACCTATCCTTCCACCAAGAAAAATCGTTCTTCTCCATAGCGTCCCAATCATAGTGGGGGTTTCCCCACGCCTGACCGTCTGCCGAAAAGTAATCGGGCGGAACACCTGCTATACTTGTCGGATAACCTTTACTGTCTAATAAGAATTCGTCCCTGCCATAGTAGACATCACTGCTGTCCAAATCCACAAACATCGGCATATCGCCGATTAGTTTTATGCCTTTTGAATTTGCATATTCTTTAAGCGTTTGCCACTGAACATAAAACTCATACTGTGAGAACTGCCACATAAGAAGTACATTGTCATCATATACGTCAGTTGTCCATTCCTGCCACATCTTTTCACCGTTTGCCGCCTTTAACGCCATAAACTCGCAAAACTTCCCTATATGCGGATTTTCGCCGATAAACTGCTTAATTTCAGACTTTGGCGCATTCTTTGAAGCATATGTCAAAAGTGCCATTCGCTCCTTACTAAGCCTTTCAAATTCACAATAATACGGAACCTCTTGCTTTGCGTCTTTAAGCATTTTCTCTGTTATATATCCCTTTTTACAGAGAGTTTCAACATCAATAAAATATGGGTTTAAGGAAAATGCAGAAAAGGATTTGTATGGTGAATTATATTCATCAGGCATACAAACAGGGAGCATCTGCCAATAGGTAAATCCTCCCTCGCTTAAAAAGTCTACAAATTTTAAGGCTTCCTTTCCCAGGGAGCCGATAGAATAATCGCCAAACAATGTTGACAGATGCATAAGCACTCCGCTTGCTCTCTTCATATAAAATCTGCCTTTCTTTAATAATTGTCCGGCAGACAATTATTAAATTTATTCTTTTAAATTTATCTCTCGTATTCTTTTTCGTATGGGAAGTATAAGTCCGGGCGATACCGATAATTCATCAACGCCCATTTTAAGAAATCTCTCGGTAAGCTCTGCATCGCCTCCAAGCTCGCCGCAGATACCAACCCATATTCCGTTTTGATGTCCGCTTTCAACTGTCTTTTCTATCATTCGCATTACCGCTTCGCTGTGCGCATCGAAAAACTCGCCAAGGCTTGGATTTTGTCTGTCAATAGCCATTGTATATTGGGACAAATCGTTTGTTCCGATACTGAAAAAATCCACCTCTGCCGCAAGCTCATCTGCTAACATAACCGCCGCCGGTGTTTCAATCATTATTCCTTGCTCCGGTATACGGTAGGAAACGCCCTCCGCCCCTAACTCAAACACCACTTCCGATACAATTTCTTTTATTTTACGCACTTCTTTAAGAGAAGATATCATCGGATACATAACAGAAATATTACCAAACGCCGCACCGCGAAACAATGCCCGAAGTTGCGTCTTAAAAATTTCAGGGCGGCTTAGGCATATTCTGATGGCACGCATACCCATTGCCGGATTTTCCTCGTACGGAAGATTAAAATACTCCGCCTGTTTATCCGCACCAATATCAAGTGTGCGGATTATAACCTTTTTGCCTGCCATATTCTCCGCAACCTGCTTATATATGGCAAACTGCTCCTCCTCTGTGGGGAAGTCGTTTCTTTCAAGGTATATAAACTCACTTCTGAAAAGTCCCACTCCACCTGCATCGTTTTGAATGGCAAGTGCCAGACCTTTTATATCCTCTATGTTGGCATAGAGTAAAATTCGCTTTCCGTCAACGGTGACGGTGTCCTTGTTTTTAAGCTGTTCAAGCAATCTTTTGTTTTCAATCTCAACATTCAATGCGTTTTGCTTCTCGTACAGCACCTCCGCAGTAGGGTCAATATAAACTCTGCCTTCAAATCCGTCTACTATTGCAATTTTTCCGTCGCACGACATAAGCTCCGAAATATCGCAGTTTATAATGGCAGGTATGCTCATAGTCCGTGCCAAAATCGCAGTATGAGAATTAACAGAGCCTTTTTCCGTGACAAAGGCAAGCACCTTATCTTTATTAAAACGGATTGTCTCGCTTGGTGCCAAATCCTCCGCAAATACTATTACGGGGTTTAGAAGGTCATCATCTTCGCTTCTGCCTTTAAGAACATCAACCACTCTTTTGGAAATATCTTTAACATCTGCGGCACGTGCCTTCATATATTCATCGTTCATTGCCGCAAACATCTGCGAAAAATTTTCGCCCGTGGTATAGACTGCATACTCTGCATTGACGCTCTGACTTCTTATTATATTCTCCACCGACTCTAAAAAATCATCATCACGGAGCATCATCTGATGTATCTCAAAAATGGCGGCATTCGTCTTTCCGACTTCATTGCACGCCTTTTCGTATAGTTCTTCAAGTATATCAATCGCACCGTCACGGGCATCATAAAAACGCCTGATTTCTTTTTCTGCATCTTCGATACGACTAAATATTACTTGTTCGCTATTGTTTTTGTATACTTTGATTTTCCCTATTGCAATTCCACCGTATACACTTTTACCTTCACATATTATCATAACAAAACCTCACTTTATGATAATAGTATACACGGTTTTAATTAAGTTTATCAAAAATTTCGTCTGCTTCTGCCTTTGTTACAAGTTCACTTGAAAAGGCACTGCCGCTGCCGGCGGCAATTCCCATTTTGAGAGAACGCTTAAAATCGCTTGATTTTAAATACTCACTTAAAAAGCCTGCAACCATTGAGTCGCCTGCTCCTGTTGAGTTTATGACTTTTCCCTTTGGGGCAGATGATACAATAACCTCGCCGGCACTCGTCACCAAAATCGCACCGTCGCCTGCCATAGATACCAAAACATTCTCTGCGCCCATCTTCTGCAACTTCTTTGCAGAGTCTGCAACTTCATCAAAACTATTCGGAACAGTACCTAAAATTTCGCCTAATTCAAATGTATTCGGCTTTATCAAAAACGGCTTGTTTTTGAGGGTATTTTTAAGCAACTCACCTGTTGCATCAACTACAACCTTTAACTCCTTACCGCTGAGTCTTTCCATTATCTCACTGTAAATATTCGCACCGAGTGATGACGGCGCACTTCCGGCAAGGACAAGCACATCTCCGTCTTTTAAAAGGCTTAACTTTTCGTATAACTTTTCCATTGCAGAGACATCTATTACAGGTCCTCTGCCGTTGACTTCGGTTTCCTCATCACATTTCAGCTTTACATTTATTCGTGACATACCTATGTCTAATCTTACAAAGTCACTTTTGCAACCGTACTCTGCAATGAGCCTTTCTATTTCCACTCCCGTAAAGCCTGCCACAAAGCCTAACGCAATATTCTCCGTACCTAAATTATTTAAAACAACAGATACATTTATTCCTTTTCCGCCCGGCAGAATTTTCTCGGCGGAAGTTCTGTTTACAATCCCTGTTTTGTAATTATCCACAGATACAATATAGTCTATGGCAGGATTGAAGGTTATAGTATAGACCATTATAATCCGCCTTTCGTTAAAATGAGCAACCTCCTGATTCCTATTTCCTATTTCCTATTTCCTATTTCCTAATCTCTAATCCCTATGTTGGTGAAGGTTTGTTCATTATGGCCATTTCTCCTCCGTCTTATGGAATAGGAAAAAATGAGTCAGAATGGACAAACCGAACCCGAAGTCGTACATTGGGTACTACGAGCGGTGAAGGTTTGTTCATTATGGCCATTTTTTACATTCCATAAATTATTCACGGAGTTCTACTCTCTTTATCTTTCCGCTTATAGTCTTTGGAAGCTCGTCCATAAACTCGACAATACGCGGATACTTATATGGTGCGGTATTTGTTTTTACATAGTTTTGAATTTCTTTTTTAAGCTCCTCTGTACCTTCTTTGCCCGGCACCAATACTATTGACGCCTTGACAACCTGTCCGCGGACAGGGTCGGGAGCGCCTGTTATAGCGCACTCTAATACATATGGAAGTTCCATAATAACGCTTTCAATCTCAAAGGGGCCTATGCGGTAGCCGGAAGATTTAATAACATCATCTGTACGGCCTACATACCAGAAATATCCGTCCTCGTCAACCCACGCAGTATCACCTGTATGATAGTATCCGTCATACCAAACTTCTTTTGTTTTTTCCTCGTCATTGTAATAGCCTTTAAACAATCCGCAAGGCACTTTTTCGTCGGTGCGGATAACAATTTCGCCTATTTCGCCGACGCCGGCTTCCTTACCGTCCGTAAGGACAACCTTAATATCATAAAGCGGACTTATCTTTCCCATTGAGCCCGGTCTTGGAGTTGTGCCTGCAAAGTTGCCTACGGTGAGTGTTGTTTCGGTCTGTCCGAATGCCTCCATAAGCTTTACACCGGTGTGATTATAGAACTGTTGGAAGACCTCAGGGTTTAATGCCTCACCGGCTACAGATGCGTATTCAAGCGATGATAAATCATACTTGCTTAAATCCTCTTTAATAAAAAATCTATACATAGTAGGCGGTGCGCAGAAGGTGGTAATATGGTACTTTGAGAAAAGCTTAAGAATGTCATCAGCGTGAAATCTGTCAAAGTCATATACAAATATAGCCGCCTCGCACATCCATTGTCCGTAAAGCTTACCCCAGAGGGCCTTGCCCCAGCCTGTATCCGAAATTGTAAGATGCAAGCCGTCCGGATTAACATTGTGCCAATATTTTGCGGTTATATAATGCCCGAGCGGATATTTGTGACTATGGAGAGCAATCTTCGGATAGCCTGTCGTTCCCGAAGTGAAGAACATAAGCATATCCTCTGAACCTGCGGCAGTTTCCGAAGGCTCAGGTCGGTTAAATACATCACTGCAACTCTCAATTCCCTTATTGAAATCAAGCCAACCTTTTCGGCTCTCGCCAACGATTATCTTCTTAATATCAAATTTATTTTCGTCTATACTTTTTTCTATCTCCTGTGCAACAACTCCGTCGGAAGTACATACAATCGCAGAGATGCCTGCGGCTTTGAAACGATAGTCAAAATCGTGCTTCATCAACTGATTTGTTGCAGGTATAACTATTGCGCCAATCTTATGAAGGGCAAGTATCGAGAACCAGAACTGATAATGCCGTTTAAGCACAAGCATTACACGGTCGCCCTTTTTAATGCCCTGTGACTTAAAGTAGTTTGCGGTCATTGCTGAATACTTGCGCATATCCTCGAATGTAAAGCGTCTTTCCTGCTTATCATTTGAAAGATAAATCATAGCAAGCTTATCGGGCGTTTTTTGTGCTATCCTGTCAACAACATCAAATGCAAAGTTAAAGCTTTCCTCGTTTTCAAAATCAATAGTCTTAACCACGCCATTATCATCAACGGTGGTAGTGATAAAATCATCAATAACGCATTTATCTTTATTTACATAAACACGGGAAGCAACGGGCTTTTTAAGTTCGGAATTTGCATCGGCGTTGTATATTGCTTCTCTTCCGTTCTCCGCTAAAACAATTGCGTAAAATTCGCACGGCTCACCGCCGACCGCAATCATACCGTGAGGCACACTGCTGTCGTAGTAAACGGTATCACCCTCGTTTAAAGTTTCGATATGCTCGCCTACCTGAACTTTAAGACTACCCTTTAATATAATATCAATTTCCTGTCCCTCGTGGGTGCTGAGTTTTATATCTTTATCCTGCTCCTCCTCAAAATACGGTGCTTTTACCAAAAACGGTTCCGCCATTCTGTTTTTAAAGAGTGATGCAAGACTGTTATATACAAAGCCTTTGCGTCTTACAATCTGCATACCGTCGCCCTTTCGTGTTACTGAAAAGGTGGTAAGCTTTGGACTTTGTCCCTCAATAATATCTGTAACATTTACGCCGAAACATTTTGCGCACTTATAGATAAAAGTAAAGCTGAAATCCGCATTTCCGGCTTCCAAATCAATATATTCCTCACGGGTAACGCCCGTGCGTTCTGCCATTTCGTCTTCGGTGAGGCCAATAATCTCTCGCAAGCCTCTAATTCGTTCCGAAATCCCCTTTAACTTATCTCCCAATATAGTTTCCATCGTGTATGACCTCCCTTTCTAAAAAATTATACCTGTTTAGTATAACATTATGCCAAAAATGCGTCAATACCCATACTGCATAATATTCATTTGACTTTCAATACACTTTTTGGTATAATATAGGCAGTATGAAATAAGGAGATTGTACGATAATGGATATTTCTTCTGTTTGCGTTGTTGAAGTTGCAGATGAAAAGCGTGATTGCGTCGGTGTGCTTGAAGATACACACTGCGCTTGTCTTGTTATATCCGACGGCAGAGATACACCTGAGGCATCTAATACGGTTGTACGTTCTGTACTTGATGATTTTGTTGCTTCTAAGGCTATTACCACTACATCTGCATCGGACTTTTTGACAACCGCTCATCTATCCATTATGCAATCATCTTTAGGTTGTGCTACTGCCGCCGTCTTGTTTACGGACGGTAATTTTGCAGTTTGGGGGAATGTGGGCGATTGCCGCATTTACCACTTTAAAGATAATCTTATCGACGAGATAACTGCAGACCACTCTGCGGCTTATACGTTGTATGAAGCAGGAAAAATCAGATACGGAAAGATTGCAAATCAAAGTATCCGTCATCAGCTCTATCGGCAAATCGGTAACGAAGATACATTTAAGCCTGATGTTACCGCACCTACAACCGTAAAAAGCGGTGAGGCATTTCTCCTTTGTACAGACGGTTTTTGGGAAAACATAAGCGTGCGTCAGACAGAACGCACCCTCAAAAGGTCTAAAAGTGCTGAGGAATGGTTATCCGCAATGCGAAAGATTATAGAAAAAAGAATTGCAAAAAAAGGAACAACCGAAAGTCACGACAATTACAGTGCCATTGCTGTAAAATTTTAATATTGAAAGGCGTACAATGAATATGAAATTTAGGAAATTAGTTTTAAGTATGGTTTTAATACTTTCGATAATAACCCAAACGGTATTTGCTTTTAATATGCAATTTGTATGGGATTTAGGGGTTAATGCAATTTCTTTGCTCCTGATTATATCACTTGTTTTGGTTATTATCGGTGCATTTTTAATCAGCCGTGCCTTGCTTGCAAAGCCTGTTGAGGACAGCGATTTCGATGAGGATATACCAAGTGAGCCTGACGAGGACTTTGATGACACTTTTGACGGAAAGATGACGATTACCCTTCTTGGTGCAAACGTTGACGAAAAGGCAGAGGCGGAAATCTCCGATAAAATTACCGTCGGCAGACATACGGAAAACGATATTGTTATTCAAAGTTCTGCCGTTTCGGGAACTCATTGTATTATTACTCGTCAGGGCAAGAAGATTTTTATAACTGACTGCAATTCCACAAACGGCACCTTCCTTAACAATTCAAGAGTGCATAAAGATGTTGAGGTTAAGAATAAAGATATTATTCAGTTAGGTAAAAACCAATACAAGGTATATATCAATTTTTAAGAAAGGTATATATAGCATTGTCAGAATTAAATTCACGAAACGAAAGAATAAACTTTTATAAAAAACAATTTTGGCTTGTACTGCCAATGGCGCTGCAAAACCTTATAAATGTAGGTGTTCAAGCAGCCGATGTTGCTATGCTCGGCAAAATCGGCGAGATTGCAATCTCATCCGCCTCCCTTGCAGGACAGGTCTATTTTGTTATGACATTATTCTTTTTCGGACTTACATCAGGTGCTTCGGTTTTGGCGGCGCAATATTGGGGCAAAAACGATATATCAACCATCGAAAAAATAATGGGGCTTACCTTGCGTTTAGGCATTATTATTTCAATAGTTTTTACCGCCGCATCAATTATATTTCCTGAGCAAATTATGCACATCTTCTCAAACGAAGAAGATGTTATCATAAACGGTGCAAAATATCTTAGAATAACAGCTATTGCATTTATTCCTTCTGCAATAACAATGCTTTACTTAAATGTAATCAGAAGTGTTGAGAAGGTTATTATTTCGACCGTTGTATATGGTATCTCGGTTCTTGTAAATATCATTTTGAATGCAATATTCATCTTCGGACTTTTAGGCTCGCCACGACTTGAAGTCGTAGGTGCGGCACTTGCTACCACCATTGCAAGATATTTAGAGCTTGCAATAGTTATATTCTACTCTATCAAGATAAACAAAACCGTTAAGGTACGCATAAAGCACCTTTTATACACAAGCAAAATTTTAACCAAGGACTTCTTCCACTATGCCCTTCCCGTTACTGCAAATGAAGTCCTGTGGGGGCTTGGCATATCCGCAGGCTCTGCCATAATCGGTCACTTGGGAAGCGCCGCAGTGGCGGCAAATTCCATAACCTATGTTATGCGTCAGCTTGCCCTTGTTGCAACCTTTGGCGTGGCAAACGCCACCGCTATTATGACAGGTAAGGCAATCGGCGAAAACTCTATGGAAACCGCAAAGCTATATACAAAACGATTTTTAAGGCTTTCCATCATACTCGGTATTTTAGGCGGTTTGTTGGTGCTTTCCATCTCACCGCTTGTAGGAAAATTTGTATCCCTGGGCGAAGAATCAAGACAATATTACAGGCATATGGTCATTATTATGTCAATCTACATAGCGATGGCATCGCCAAACACCACTCTTATCGTGGGCGTGTTCCGTTCCGGCGGTGACACTAAATACGGCCTTTATTTAGATTGCTTAACCCTTTGGTGCGGCTCAATCTTACTCGGTGCAATTGCGGCATTTTATTTTAAGTGGCCCGTTACCTTAGTTTATATGTTTATCCAATGTGACGAGCTCTTAAAAATTCCATTCTCATTTTCAAGGTACAAATCACTTAAATGGCTGAAAAATGTAACACGAGATAATATATAAAAACGGCTGTAAAAAACGATTTGTTTTTTACAGCCACTTTTTTAATACTTCTTACTCAATATCCAATAGCTTATCCAATATACAAACACAAGTATGCAGACCGTCATTGAAAGAACTTTCACTAATTGTATTTGATTTGCAAACTCTAAAATAATAATCGCTATACAGGCAATAAATATATAGGATATAAAGGCTATTCCTCTTGCCTTGTTTGAAATCGCAATGTTGCGTTCATCGGACTCCAAAATCTCTTGCTTTCTTATTGTTTCTTCACTCTTTGTTATACGCCTGTACCTTATCATTCTGCTAATGCCAATAACAAAAAAGCAAAGTCCGAATGTGGATAAAAGCGTGTTTGAATTCTTAAAAAGATTAAACACAATTATCATAGCCAATCCCAAAAGCGTATATCCTATCGCCAAATAAAGTCTTATTTTAAGTTTCTTCTTAAACTCCATACTTAATCCTCCTCGAAAACAAATACATCTTCAATCTTTAAGCTAAAATATTTTGCTATTTTATGCGCTAATTGAAGCGATGCATTGTATTTCCCGTTCTCTAACGAAATAATCGTTTGCCTTGTAACACTCACCGCAGACGCCAATTCGTCCTGCGTGATTTTCTTCTCCTTCCGAAGCTCCTTTATCTTGTTGTGCAAAAAGCCACCTCCCCGAAACAATAGTAAAGCTTGCTTTACATTTCTATAATACCACGGCTTTTCTAAAATGTCAAGCACATTTTACATTTTAATCATAAAGTCCTGCTCGGTCGTTTACAACAAAAATTCTTAGCATCTCGTCGGTAAGCCCAAGCTCGCCTTCCTCGTTACCTTTAAGGTAGCCTTTGTCGACCAACTTCTGTATGGTAGGTCTTGCCCACTCCGGCATATTATCATCGATATAGTTATATATCATCTTATTTTTAAGCTCCTCGATTTCTCGCTTTAATTCCTCGTACTGTGTCATAGTAAGAACCCCCTCCGTTTCTATTCCAAATCCGTTTGCTATTCCGTCAGCTATGGCTGATGCTATTTCCGACTTAACTCTTTGATACAGTTCCATATCATCACGGTCATCAATAAACGCAACCTCCAAAAGTGCGGCAGGAACGCCTTGTGCATTCACCTTGGAAATAACGCTGAAATTCTTTTTCTTTATGCCTCGGTTTGTAAAGCCAAGCTCTGCCATATTTTCAAGGATTTTTTCTTCAACCTTTACATCTTTTGTTCTCGTTGTCACATAAGCTTCCGTACCCGTTACAATGCCGTCACCTACCGAGTCGTTGGCACCTGCATTAAAATGGATTTCCAGAACATAATCAAATCCCGTAAAATCATACTTGTTTGTCTTTAAATAATTAAACCAATCAAGGCTTGTATTTCCAACCATAACATCTGCATAGCATGCAAGCTTATCGGCGGTCAGGGCAACAATCTCACGGGTAAGGTCGGCTTCTCTGTATCCAAGACCGGTAGCACCGCTATCCCCTGCGCCATGCCCTGCGATTAACATAAACTTCATTGTATCACCCCCATAAGCATTATACGCAAAAATTTAGGGACTGTGAAAACAGTCCCCTTCTAAAAAATGGCTGTCTAAAAACTGATAGTTTTTAAACAGCCATTTGCCCTATGATACTCGTTTTTGATTTTTGTACTTCTCCCGTGTGGCATAGCCGCCTCTTATATGCCGCTCCTGCTTGTTCTCTAAAAGGATTAGCCGTACCTCCTCGGCAAGCACACGATTTATCTTGATAAGCCTCTCCGTTACATCTTTATGTACGGTTATCACTATATTGATATTTTTCCGATAAGCCTATATCCTTGTATAATTTCAGGTAAATATCCACGTTTCCGTCGGGCTTAACCTCAATTCTGTCAATTACTCTTTTTAACATTTCGTTTGTAATTTCAGCCGAATTTGTTATGTCGTATATGGTTTCAAAGGTGTTTTTAAGCGT
>JAZLIC010000125.1:0-3549 GCA_045617225.1 Clostridia bacterium | reverse complement strand
CAGTAATATCGAAGTTGGTGCACAGAATGTTCACTTTAAGGAGAGCGGCGCATACACAGGCGAGCTTGCAGGCAATATGCTTACGGAAATCGGCGTAAAGTATGTTATTATCGGTCATAGCGAGAGAAGACAGTATTTCGGTGAAACAGACGAAACCGTAAACCTCCGCACAAAGGCGGCAATCGCTGCGGGACTTATCCCTATCATCTGCGTTGGTGAGAGCTTGGGTGAGCGTGAACAGGGCATTACAGATGATACGGTACGCCGTCAGACAAAGATTGCATTCCTTGATATTTCAAAGGAAGATGCAAAGAAGTGTGTTATCGCATACGAGCCTGTATGGGCAATCGGCACAGGCAAGACTGCTACTGCCGACCAGGCAGATGAGGTATGCGGAATTATCCGTGAAACAATAAAAGGTCTTTACGGAAGCGATGTTTCGGAGGCTATCCGTATCCAATACGGCGGCAGTATGAATGCAGGCAATGCGGCAGAGCTTTTGGCAAAGCCGAATATCGACGGTGGCTTAATCGGTGGCGCAAGCTTGAAGGCTGAAGATTTCTCAATCATTGTTGCTGCAGGTAAGTAGGAGGAAAAATATGAGTAAAAAACCATATGCGTTGATTATCATGGACGGCTTTGGTGTAAACGAAAGACATGACGGAAACGCAATTTATGCGGCAAATACGCCGAATATTGATAAGTATATGGCGACTTGCCCGAATACTATAATACACGCATCGGGTATGGATGTCGGACTTCCTGACGGACAGATGGGCAACTCCGAAGTCGGACACACAAATATCGGTGCCGGCAGAATAGTATATCAGGAGCTTACACGAATCACAAAGTCTATTGATGACGGTGACTTCTTTGGAAATAAGATACTTCTTGCTGCTATTGAAAATTGCAAGAAAAATGACAGTGCTCTTCATCTTATGGGACTTTTGTCACCGGGCGGTGTGCACAGCCATTCAAAGCACTTATACGGACTTTTGAGACTTGCCAAAAAGAGCGGACTTACCAAAGTATATGTTCACGGCTTTTTAGACGGTCGTGATGTACCGCCTTCATCTGCGGCAGATTATGCAGAGGAGCTTGTGGCAAAAATCCGCGAAATTGGTGTTGGCGATATTGCAACCGTTATGGGCAGATACTATGCAATGGACAGAGATAACCGTTGGGACAGAGTTGAAAAGGCGTACAAGGCAATGGTATGCGGAGAGGGCAAATTCGCAGAAAGTGCGGTTACTGCCATTAAGGAGAGTTACAACGCTGATGTTACAGATGAGTTCGTAGAGCCTACTGTTATCACACATGACGGCACACCTGTTGCAAAAATCAGCGAGAACGACTCAGTTATCTTCTACAATTTCAGACCCGACCGTGCAAGAGAGATTACAAGAACTATTGTTGACCCTGATTTTAGTGGTTTTGACAGAGATTTCTTTAAGACTTTCTTCGTTTGTATGACACAGTATGATGCAACAATGCCGAATGTTGAGGTTGCATTCAAGCCGGAGAGCCTTACCAATACCTTTGGCGAATATATCAGCCACAAAGGTTTAAGACAGCTCAGAATTGCCGAAACAGAGAAGTATGCACATGTTACATTCTTCTTTAACGGCGGCGTTGAAACCGTTTGTGACGGTGAGGACAGAGTGCTTATTAACTCCCCTAAGGTTGCTACCTATGATATGCAACCGGAGATGAGCGCGCCTGAGGTTACCGATGCAGTTGTAAAGTGTATAGAGAGCGGTGACTATGATGTGATTGTGTTAAACTTTGCAAACTGCGATATGGTCGGACATACAGGCGTATTTGATGCGGCAGTAAAGGCGGTTGAAACCGTTGATACTTGTGTAGGCAAGGTTGTAGACGCCCTTCAAAAGATGGGTGGTGTTGCACTTATCACAGCGGACCACGGTAATGCAGACCAGATGATAGACTACGAAACAAACGGTGCGTTTACCGCACACACAACGAATGTTGTTCCGCTTATCCTGGTAGGCGAAAATAAAAAGTTAAAGCCGGGCAGACTTGCCGACCTTGCGCCGACAATGCTTGACCTTATGGGACTTGAACAACCTTCGGAAATGACAGGCGAAAGTCTTATTGCAGAGTAATACAGTGTATAAAATTTCCTGCTTGGGGTAATACTTCAAGCAGGATTTTTTATTTTTGGAGGTATGTTTATGAATACTAACATTCAAAGCATTGTTGCAAGAGAAATTCTGGATTCAAGAGGCAACCCGACAATCGAAACTTGCGTAACTCTTGTTTGTGGGGCGAAAGGCGTTGCGGCAGTGCCGTCGGGAGCATCGACAGGTGCGTTTGAAGCCTGTGAACTTCGTGACGGTGACAAGGGACGATATATGGGGCGAGGCGTGTTAAAAGCGGTTGAGAAAGTAAATACAGAGATAAATGATGCCTTGGTAGGCAGAGATGCGTCGGAGCAGAAATATATTGACAGATTGATGATTGATTTAGACGGTACGCCAAACAAGAGCAGACTCGGCGCTAATGCAATTTTAAGCGTATCACTTGCGTGTGCCAAAGCGTCGGCAGAGGCGTTTGGTATGAGCCTTTATCGCTATTTGGGCGGCGTGAATGCAAATCGCCTTCCCGTGCCGATGATGAATATTATAAACGGAGGTAAGCACGCAGACAACTCTGTTACCTGTCAGGAGTTTATGATTATGCCTGTGGGTGCAAAAACCTTTTCGGAGGGACTTAGGTGGTGTGCCGAGGTCTTTCACACACTAAAAGGTGTTTTAAAGGATAAAGGTTACAGCAGCGCAGTAGGTGACGAGGGCGGCTTTGCTCCGAATTTAAGCGATGATGAAGAAGCAGTAAAGATAATATTAGAGGCGGTAGAAAAAGCAGGCTTTGAAAGCGGAAAGGACTTTTGTATTGCCCTTGACCCTGCCACTACCGAAATGTATGAGGAGGCAAAGAAGAAGGGCGAGGAAGGCAAGTATTATTTCTGGAAGACGGATAAAATGCTTAGCCAAAAAGAGATGGTTGACTTTTGGTGCGAGTGGGCGGAAAAGTATCCGATAATCTCTATCGAGGACGCAATGGCGGAGGAAGATTGGGAGGGTTGGCAGATATTGACCGAAAAACTCGGCGATAAAATCCAACTCGTAGGCGATGACTTGTTTGTAACAAATACTAAGCGACTGAAAAAGGGAATTGATTTGGGCGTTGCGAATGCAATTTTGATAAAGGTAAATCAGATAGGCACGCTAAGCGAAACCTTAGAGGCGATAGAAACTGCAAACAGGAGCGGATATAGGACGATAATATCACACAGGAGCGGTGAAACGGAGGACACAACCATTGCAGATATTGCGGTTGCGGTGAACGCAGGACAGATAAAGACGGGTGCTCCGTCACGCACGGACAGAACGGCGAAGTATAACCGACTGTTAAAAATAGAAGCGGAGCTTGGAAGCTCCGCAGAATACGGAAAAATGCAGAATTAAAAAACACCAACACCGTATGGGCGACCCTGTGTGGCCGCCCGTTTTTGCGTGCCGTCTTCGG
>JAZLIC010000124.1:0-4924 GCA_045617225.1 Clostridia bacterium | reverse complement strand
TTTATCTCCTTTATTTCCTTATCTCGTTTGAGTTTTAAATTCATCTCGTCTTTGCAGACTGTATTTTGGAGTTCTTTTGCGGAAGTAATTTTTTTACTATTGATTTCTAAAATCAAATCGCATTTTTTTACGCCTGCATCCTTAGCGGGAGAAAGGCTCTTGGCGTCATAATCGCTGAATTCTCCCACATCAACAACTTCTGCTCCGCCAAGCTCCATTGTTACACCTACGGTCTGTCCCATCGGTATCAGCTTTCTGTCCTCTGCGGACACGCCGGGCATAATTAAAAGCAGGGCAGAGAGAATTATTGCACCTTTTCTATAAAAATGTTGCATATCACTTCACCCAAATTTATTATCCCTATGTAAATATAAATTTACACTTGTAATAATTGAAACCGAAATTCAAAAAATCCTACTCATAAAAAAGATGCTGTAAAAACATATTTTTTACAGCATCTTTTTATAAGGTTAGGCAGTTTTAAAACTACTGATTATTGTTTTCGTTATTCTTATCCTGGTTTTGATTCTGGCTCTTATTCTTGTCGCTGTTTTGATTTTTGTTGCTGTTGTTATTGTTGTTATTGTTGTTCTTGTTTTCCATAACTAATACCTCCAATTTAGTGTGACTTAATTGTTTTTACAACCATATTATCTGCCGTAATAAAAAAATTATACATCAAAAAGTTACTTTTTTAATAATAATAAATACTGAAAGAAATAAATCAGGAGGCAATAAAATGAATTATCAAAAATTTCCGAATTTTCAAAACAATAATCATCGTCAAAATCAAAAAGAGATAAGTGCAGTATTTCCGCCTGGCAGTGTTCCGACCGACACCTTGCACATATCACAAGAGAACAAAAAAAGTGGCAAACCCAAGGCTTATACAACCATATCGGATATTGACACATATTTAGAAGGCTACAAAAACACCTACGTAAGTCTTACTCTGTCGGTATGCAACTTAGAAGTATGCGGAATTTTAAAAGAAATCGGTCACGGCTTTTTGGTGCTTGAAGACCCTGACACCTTAAACCTTACCATAACAAAAATAAGCAATATTTTAATGATAAAGATGTTTTGCAATGTGAAAAGTTAGGCAGGTGAGAACGGGCGGCCACACAGGGCCGCCCTACGGTGTTTTTAGGAGTGCGGGGTCAACATATACCGTGCTGTAATGGTCATATATAACCATTCCGGGTTTTGCGCCGTTTGGCTTTTTGACATTCTTTACCGTCACATAATCCACGGGAACTTTTGATGAGTTCTGCGCCTTGCTGAAATATGCTGCAAGAGCCGCCGCCTCTACTATTGTTTTGTCCGGGACTTCTGCCTCGCCACGTGTACGGATAATAGTGTGCGAACCGGGAATATTCTTCGTGTGCAGCCAAATATCCGTAGAATATGCCATTTTTATTGTAAGAATATCGTTTTGGACATTATTTCTGCCTACCAAAATTTCATAACCGTCGGAAGATATGAACTTTCGAGGCTCTGCCTTTGCCTGATGCTTTTTGTTCTTATTATTATTCTTTGGCAAATATCCGCCGTCCGCAAGCTCGTCACGAATTTCCGAAAGCACTGTTGTGCTTTCCGCTCTTTTGAGGGAGTCTAAAACCGTTTCCAAATACTCAAGTTCTTCCTCCGCCGACGCAATCTGTTCTAAGGCGTACTTCTCGGTACTTTTGGCTTTGTTATAGAGCTTATAATAACGTTGTGCATTTTGTGCAGGGCCTATATTCTCTTTAAGAGGTATTTCAATCTCCTCTATGGGGTCACTGTAATAATTCTCTGCACGCACACTTTTCATACCATATTCAATGCGATATATATTTGCCGTAATCAAGTCACCGTAAATTTTATAGGTTTCTCTCTTTTTTGATTTTTCTATATTATCACGGTGCATTGCAAGCTTTTTCTCACATCTTGAAATATTATTACCGACAAGCTTTATAAGTGACGCACTTCTTTGTTCCATACGTTCTCTCTTGGCACGCATATCAAAGTAAGTATCTATCGCCTCGCTTATTGACGGAGCAGGCTCTACTTTCGCACTGTTTGAATATTGACTAAGCTTCACACAGGAGAATGCTATCGGTTTATTTTCTCCGTCAAATACGATTGAAGGACTGTAATTCTCTTTGCAAATATCGACAAGAAAGCTGCACACATAGGTAATAAAATGTGCAGTAGAAATTTCCGATTTTGTTACCGTGGTATTTCCTTTAAATCCATATACGATTTCCCTTGCAATAAGGGGACTGAGCCCCTCGATTTCGGAAAGCAAGAATTTATCAAGGAGCATATCATCTCCGCAAGCTTCAAGCTTGTTTAATAGGCTTAAAGCATCTGCCGACTCAGGACTTATTTTATCCTGGGTTGGCGGCGCCTCGTAATAAAGTCCGGGCAGGACTTGTCTTACCGCGCTGACTGTAAAATCAACATGTTTTGCGCAATCCATTATCTTGTTATCTTCCTGAATTAAGATAATATTACTGTGTCGTCCCATAATCTCTATAATGATTGACCTTACGCACAAATCGCCAAGCTCGTTGCGGGTTTCAACATCAATGCGCAACACTCTGTCAAACTCAATTTGTGAAACTGCAATAATTTTTCCGCCTTGAAGATGCTTTCTCAGGAGCATACAAAACACAGGCGGTACCATCGGGTTTTCATAAGATTGACTTGTCAAATGCACACGGGCGTTTGAGGCACTTGCAGAAAGCAACAACTTATAATTTCCGCTGAATGTCCTGACGGAAAGCACAATGTCATTCTTTTCCGGTTGGTAGACCTTATCAATCTTACCGCCTAAAATAGTTTTATTAAGTTCACTTACCACGCTGTGGGTTACTATACCGTCATAGGACATTTATCTCACCTCATTTTACCAATATCAAAAAACGGAGCTGTAAAAGTGCTTTTTTACAACTCCATCAGGGCGCCTAAAAAAGTGTGCAGAACGGACAAACCGAACCCGAAGGAGTACATAGGGTACTTCGAGAGGTGAAGGTTTGTTCGTAGCACAAAGCATAAATTTATTAAAATTCGTCAAAATGAATTTTCACATCAAGTTTTTCTGCTTTTTATATGCTTTATGCGGTCAGTGCACTTTTTTTACAGCCCATATTATGCGTTTTTAAGTTCTTCTGCCTTATCCGTTCTCTCCCAAGGCAAGTCAACATCTTCTCTGCCGAAATGACCGTAAGCCGCAGTCTGCTTATAGATAGGACGCATAAGGTCAAGACCTTTTATAATTCCGCTTGGGGTAAGGTCAAACACTGTATTTACTTTGCGGATAAGTTCTTCCTCGCTAATCTTTCCTGTGCCTCGTGTATCTATACGAAGTGAAACAGGCTCTGAAACACCGATTGCATAGGCAAGCTGAACTTCACAAGCAGAGGCTAAACCTGCGGCAACAATATTTTTTGCAACATAGCGTGCCGCATATGCACCGCTCCTGTCAACCTTAGTCGGGTCCTTTCCGCTAAATGCGCCGCCGCCGTGGCTTGCATATCCGCCATAAGTATCAACGATAATCTTTCGTCCGGTATGTCCCGAATCCCCCTGTGGACCGCCGATTACAAAGCGTCCTGTCGGGTTTATATAATACTTGGTATCATTATCAATAAGTTTAGGGTCAATTACCGGCTTTATGACATTTTCCATAATGTCACGACGCAAAACCTCAATATCAACCTTATCATCATGTTGAGCGGATACAACGACGGTATCAATTCTCTTAACTGTTCCGTCCTCGTTATACTCAACCGTTACCTGCGACTTTCCGTCAGGACGAATATAATCAAGAATTCCTGTCTTTCTGACCTCAGTCAAACGGCGTGCCAACCTGTGTGACAAATCAATAGGCAGCGGCATAAAGTTCTCTGTTTCATTGCAGGCAAAGCCGAACATCATACCCTGGTCCCCTGCTCCAAATCCTCTGCCGTCATCATCTACGCCCATAGCTATATCGCCCGACTGCTCATCAATAGCAGTTAAAACCGCACAGGTGTCGCAGTCAAATCCGTACTTTGCACGGTCATAACCAACTTCCCTTATCGTTTCGCGGACAATGCTTTTTATGTCTACCCAAGTAGAAGTGCTAATCTCGCCCACAACCAAAACAAGTCCGGTGGTAACCGTAACCTCGCACGCAACACGTGCCTTAGGGTCACTGCGAAGTATCTCGTCTAAAATCGCATCGGAAATAAGGTCTGATATTTTATCCGGATGCCCTTCTGTTACAGATTCTGATGTAAATAATCTCTTATACATATTTTTGTATCTCCTTTGCCACTTCATCTATTTCACGATTCGCATCGATAATTGCAATATTCTGACTAACTTTTAATTTGTCTAAAACATCTAAAAAGTTATTACGGATTTTTCGCATAAGCTCCACATCTTTTTCGTAAAGCTCGGTTCTTTCCCTCACGGTGTCTATTCGCTTTTTACATTCATCTGGATTTACATCTAAGAATATGCAAAGGTCGGGAGTCAAAATTCTCTCACATTTTAAGTTCATATCCATTACCCAATCTATGTCGCTTTTTGTCCCCTGATAAGCAAAGGATGAATAATAATACCTGTCACAAATAACTGTTTCACCGTCGTTTAAGTGCTTTAAGACTCCGTTTTCGGGATTTGTAATATGCTCCAAACGGTCAGCCAAAAACAGTGCCGCTTGCAGATACATATCCTTTTCCAAGCTGTCCGCCAAAATGCGGCGAATATATCCGCCTGTTTCAATATTTGTAGGCTCGGCGGTAACATATATCTTTTCGCCTTTTTTGCGTAAATACTCAGCCAGAAGTTCTATCTGACTGCTCTTTCCGCTTCCGTCAAGCCCTTCAAACACAATAAATTTTGCATTCCCGTTCATAATACTCCTGCTCCATCTTTACAATAAGTCGGA
>JAZLIC010000123.1:0-4590 GCA_045617225.1 Clostridia bacterium | reverse complement strand
AAGGGGATGTTAAAAAAGTCCAGAGCGCTAAAAGACAGAAAACATAAATATAAACATTGTGAAAAGATATAAATATGTTTTTAAATAATAAAATTTGTCGAAAAATCTAATAGTATTAGATTTTTCAATAAGTCTTTTAGCTATGAACAAACTACACCTCTCGGCGTACCCTATGTACGCCTTCGGGTTAGGTTTGTTCATTCTGAACATTTTTGCCTATCCCCTTCAAAAGAGACGGCGTAAAAACATAAAAGTTTTTACGCTTTTTTAGGGAGAATAAAATAAAATGAAACTTTGTTCATTAAGCAGCGGCAGCAAAGGAAATTCAATACTTGTCTATACCGATAAAACAAAAATATTGGTCGATTGCGGTATCAGTGGCAAAGCACTTGATGCAGGCCTTAAAGAAATAAACATTTCGCCTGAAAGTTTAGACGCCATCGTTATAACGCATGAGCATAGCGACCACACAAAAGGTATCGGCATTGTTGCAAGAAAGTACAGCCTTCCTGTCTTTGCAAGCGAGGGTACGGGCAGAGAAATTTTGCCTCTGCTTAAAAAGGTGGATAGTATAAACTTTTTTAAATCGGGCGACAGTTTTCAAATTGGAGATATTGCGGTATCGTCATTTAAGATACCCCACGATGCGGCAGAGCCTGTGGGATATAGGTTTGACGGAGATGACTCTGTTGCGGTCGCAACGGATATAGGCGTTTTGGAGGAGCAGTTGTTTGTGTCGCTTAAAGGGTGCAAGACGGTGCTTTTGGAGGCAAACCACGATATAAATCTGCTTGAAATGGGCAGTTATCCCATTCAGTTAAAGCAGAGAATTCGCAGTAAATACGGGCATCTTTCCAACGAGGACGCAGGCTTTGCGGCAGCCTGGCTTGCGAGATTCGGTACAAAGCAAATTCTGCTTGGACATTTAAGCGAGGAGAATAACTACCCTCTGCTTGCATTGGAAACGGTGAAGAATGTTTTGACCGAGAAAGGTGTTAAGGTCGGTGACGATTTGGTTTTAGACGTGGCGCTTCAAAACGAGGTCAGCAAAATATACGCATAAAGCGTAAATAGATATATTAAAACAGAGGGAAACAGTTATGCAAAACTTAACGGATTTTTATTTTCAGTCAGCTTATTTTGTTATACTTGCCGCCGCCTTTGCTTTCGGAGCGGTAAAGCTTTTTAAAAGTCGGACACCGCTTTATTTTCAGCTTTATGTTATTGCGTGCGGTTGTATGATGATGGAGCATTTGATTTCCGTAGTGCTTCTGCTGTGCGACAAATGGACGGACGGATTTACCGCTGCCAGATTTTTCGGCACGTTTTCATTCTCCCTCTTTATCCTTTCGGCAAATCGAGGTACACTTGACGGAATTGTTGACGACAGAGCGGAAAAGCAAAATTCAAAAGCACGAATTCTTGCTTTTGCGGCACCGATAATTTTTGCAGTATTGATTATTGTAACTGTCTTTTTAAACATCAAATCTTTTTCCGTTATCTCGGGGATTTTGATGCTTATAACACTCTCCCCTGTTATCCCTGCGTCATATTATAATTTTAAACACTTGATATTGCCCACGGACGAAATGGAACTGCTTAAAGCGACGTATGGGTGTAATATTTTTGCCCTGGCATTTCAACTTTCAAATGTGCTTTATAACCTGTTGCTCTCCACCATATCTAAAAGCTTGGCGGTTATGCTTGCAGGTATCTTCGTATATTTGATGGCAGGACTTCTTGTTGTGGCGGCGGTTAGGGGGCGCGAAAAATGGAAAATTTAAACCTCTACTTATTTTTAAGTTTTTTTGCACCGTTTTCTATGATGCTTTTTGTTTGTGAGGGCAAGACACGCAGAATTCTTTTCTTTATGCTCTGCGGAATTGTCGCTTGCCTGCTTTGCGGATATGTTAATTCTGTTCTCCTTGAAATGATGAGCACATCAATGGATTTCTTTACGATTAACATTACTCCCACCATTGAGGAGGTGTGCAAAGCCGTACCGATTCTTATCTTTGCGTTCGTCAAGGAGCGTGATAATCGCAGTATCCTTGAATGCTCTGTTGCGGTAGGAGTGGGTTTTGCTATTCTGGAAAACGCATTTACGCTTTCGTATAATGTGCATAACCTGTCATTTTTGCTTGCACTTGTGCGTGGATTTGGCAGCGGTATGATGCATGGTCTGTCCACCCTTACCGTGGGTTTGGGAATGACATTTGTCCACAAGCGCCGTAAATTATTTTATACCGGCACGATTGCATTGCTCAGCGTTTCGGTGATGTATCACTCGCTTTATAATATTCTTGTTCAGTCACAGTATCAGATTGCAGGCTTTGTGTTACCCTTGCTTACCTTTGTTCCGATTGTGATTGTCTTAAAAAAAAGGCATAAAAGCTAAGAAAAGCAAAAGCCCGACCGTATCAGTCGGACCTTTGCTATTCTTTTTGAAATTCTATTATGTCGCTTACCTTACAGTCAAGAGCGTAACAAAGTGCGTCAAGTGTTTTTGTGCTGATTGCCTCGCCTTTTTTTATACGATGAATGGTGTTAGCAGAAAAACCTTGTTTGAAAATCAAATAATACTCTGTCAAGCCTTTTCTGTAAAGCGTCTCGTAAAACGGCTTGTAACTAATCATTCAAATCACCGGAATTCATTTTATCATACTTAAAGTATTGACAATACTCAACAAATTGAGTATAATATTGACAGGAAAGAGTTTTTTGCTAAAATAATACAGAAAGGAGCTTACGTGTTCGGCAAAAGATATATACTTCAGTATAAGCTTTGATATATTTTGACATTGTTTGTGACACGACTTTTGTTATGATAAGTGCTATAGTAATCACAATATTGGTAATTTTGGTTGCCGTAATTGCGGCGTATTTGTCGTAAAACTTAAATCTGATAAAAGGGAGTAGATAGTAATGAGTCTTAATATAATTTTTGCGGTAGTAACAGGACTTTTGCTTGCGGCATTTGCAGGGGCTGCGGTAGGAGCATTGATAGGATTTTGGAGTTCAAAGAAAAAGTAATTGTCTGTATGTTGATATAAAAAATACTTCCCAAAGTATACTTTAAATATACTTCGGGAAGTTATAACTTTATCTTCGGGCAGGTATTTTATATCTGCCTGTTTTTTTATGCACAAAATTATAATTTTTCTTCAAATAAGCCGTGATTATTGCAGTAGAAATACAGCTTGCCGCGGTACATCTTAGGGAAGCGTATATATGGAGATTGCTCAGGATACAGGCGTATTATAAGCGTTCTGTCATAGCCCACATATGCCGCAAAGAGGATATAATGCTCCTTTGTCATTTCGTGATTAAATTCAATATAAAAATCGTTTTCGACTTCGGATACTTTTATCGTATGCATATTGTCCGCCGCCTTTGCGGAAAGGGGCGATAGCGTCTTGCCGCAACAGACTATTCTGCTTTTGCCTATGCCTGACATTATGCTGTGACAATGAGGGCAAACATAAAAGCTTGTCTTTTTTAAATTTCCGCTTTCTTTTTTGTTGACGGTTATTTTTCCTGATAGGATGGTTTTTTCGCTTACGCCCAGGATTTCCGCTAAGGCAGGTACTGTTAAGGCGTCGGGCAGTCCGTTCCCGGTTTCCCATTTTGAAACGGTTTTCGGCACTACGCCGAGCTTATCTGCAAGTTGTTTTTGTGTTAATCCTTTTGCCTTTCTCAGTTCGCAGAGGAGTTTTCCGCTTTCTTTTAAATCCATATTTATCCCTCCTTGTACCACTATACATCGTTTATAATTAAGAAACAATCCACGCTTCGTACATATGGACTTAAATTAGATGTGTTTAAACAGACACATCTTTAAGGGGATAGGTAAAAGACACTTCTGTCTTTTAGCGGTCCGGACATTTTTAATATCCGAATTTACCTTCCAGGGAATCGTCGTTTTCAATCCAATCCGATACCTTATATACAGTATACTCCTTCTCGGTGTTGCGGACGATAACTTCCTTTATGCCGGCGTTGATTACCATACGCTTGCACATTGCACAACAGCAGGCGTGTTCCACCAATTCCCCTGTTTGCTTATCTCTGCCCACCAAATAAAGAGTACTGTCTATCATATTTCTGCGTGCCGCCGAAATAATGGCGTTTGCCTCTGCGTGGACGCTGCGGCAAAGCTCGTATCTTTCCCCACGTGGGATTTGCATTTTTTCTCTCATACAAAAGCCGAGGTCACTGCAATTTTTGCGTCCTCTCGGCGCACCTACATAGCCTGTTGACACAATCTCGTCATTCTTTACGATGATGGCGCCAAAGTTGCGGCGCAGGCAGGTGCCGCGCTCGATTACGGTTTCTGCAATATCAAGATAATAGTTTGTTTTATCAACTCTCTCCATTTTTATAACTCCTTTCTTCTTTTAAAGTATATCAAAACAGAACTGTTTTTTCAAGAGTTTATTATTGACTTTATGTCAAAGTACAAATATAATATATTTGGTATTGTATAAATTATCAAGAGGTAGAGAGAATGAAGGAATTTATTACATCAAGCGTTGAGGAAACAAAGGCAGTAGGCAGAGAATTTGCCAAAAGCCTCTCCCCGGGAGCAGT
>JAZLIC010000122.1:0-7615 GCA_045617225.1 Clostridia bacterium | reverse complement strand
AGTGGATTTTCCGCCGCAACCTGTTATTACCAAGGATAATGTTACAATGCAGATTGATACGGTTGTGTATTTTGAGATTACCGACCCAAAGCTTTTCACATACGGTGTAGAGCTTCCAATGTCAGCGATTGAGAACTTGACCGCAACCACACTTAGAAATATTATCGGTGATATGGAGCTTGATGAGAGCTTGACATCACGTGATATTATAAACACAAAAATGCGTTCAATACTTGATGAAGCTACTGACCCATGGGGAATAAAGGTAAATCGTGTCGAGCTTAAAAACATTATTCCGCCGGCAGGCATCCGTGAGGCAATGGAAAAGCAGATGAAGGCAGAGCGTGAACGCCGTGAGGCTATCCTTCGTGCAGAGGGTGAGAAGAAGTCTGCAATCCTTGTCGCAGAGGGTGAAAAGGCGGCAAGAATTTTGCAAGCGGAGGCAGATAAGGAAGCACAGATTTTAAGTGCGGAAGCAGATAAAGAAGCGCAAATTCGTATTGCAGAAGGTCAGGCACAGGCTATCAAAGATGTTCAGGAGGCTACTGCGGAGGGCGTGCGTATGTTAAATGACGCTGCACCTACCGAAGCAGTGATTAAGTTGAAGAGCCTTGAAGCATTCGGCAAAGCAGCAGAGGGACAGGCAACAAAGATTATTATACCTTCCGAAATTCAAGGTATTGCAGGCTTGGCGGCAGGCATAAAAGAGGTTTTAAAAGAAAAATAATCGGTAATAAACCGAAGATAAATATAGGAGGATAACGTATGTCAGGACATTCCAAATGGGCTACGATTAAAAGAAAGAAGGGCGCAAACGACGCCAAGAGAGGTAAGATTTTTACTAAAATCGGCAGAGAGCTTATGGTTGCAGTAAAGGAGGGCGGTCCCGATCCGGCTTCCAACTCTAAGCTCCGTGATGTAATCGCAAAGGCAAAGGCTAATAATATGCCTAACGATACCATTGCCAGAAGCATAAAAAAGGCATCGGGCGATGGCAATACAAACGAGTATGTAGAGATGGTGTACGAGGGTTACGGCCCGAACGGTATCGCAGTTATTGTAGAAACACTTAGCGATAACAAAAACCGTACTGCCGGCGACCTTCGCCATTACTTCGATAAAAACGGCGGTAATTTAGGACAGACGGGCTGTGTAGGCTTTATGTTTGACCGAAAGGGCGTAATCATCGTTGAAAAGGCAGACGGCATTGATGAGGACGAATTGATGATGGACGCACTTGACTCCGGTGCAGATGATTTCAGCGTTGAAGATGAGTGCTATGAAATCACCACAACGCCTGAGAATTTCAGTAAAACAAGGGACGAGCTTGAAGGAAAGGGATATAGCTTTGCACAGGCGGAGATTAACTATGTTCCGCAGACTACAACTGTTTTGGATGACGAGGAAGCAATCAAGAAGATGGAAAAACTTATTGATATGCTTGAAGAAAACGATGATGTCCAGAATGTATATCATACATGGGAGATGCCTGACGAAGATTAGTTTGGAGGCTTACTATGGCGCGTATTATACATACTGCGGATTTGCATTTTGATACTCCTTATACTGCAAGGTTCAGTAAGAAGCAAGCGGAGCTTAGACGCAGTGAGCTTAAAGATGTCTTTTCTGAAATTATATCAAAGACAATTGATGCAGATGTGCTTATAATTTCAGGCGATTTGTTTGACGGAAAATTGGTATCCGCCGATACCGTCGATTTCCTTAAACGAAAGTTTAGCGAAATAGCACCAAAGCCTGTATTTATTGCGGCAGGCAACCATGACCCGTATACCTCCGACTCGGTTTATGCAACTGAGGACTTCGGCGAGAATGTACATATATTCGGCGGAGAGATGGAATATATTGACCTAAATGACCTTAAACTCAGAATTCACGGTATAAGCTTTATGACCGAGGCGTCTGTAAATACCCGACTTACCGAGCTTGAACTCTCAAAGGAGTTTGCAAATATCCTTGTTATGCACGGCGATGTGAATCCTATTGGTGACAGCAGATATAATCCTGTTTTAGAGGACGCACTTTTCGGTTGCGGTGCAGACTATGCGGCTTTGGGCCATATACATAAGTTCAGCGGTATTCGCAAAAGTCCTGATAAATGCACGTGGGCATATTCGGGCAACCCGGAGGGGCGTGGCTTTGATGAAACAGGCGATAGGGGTATTGTGGTCGGCACTGTTGAAAAGGGAAACGCCGAGCTTGAATTCTTAAAAATTTCTAAGCGTACATACTATGACCTGAATCTTGATATAAGCGAGGCGACAGACGAGAGCCAAGTTTATGAGATGATAAAATCGTTACTGTCGGAAGGCACAAAGAATGACATCTATCGCATTAACTTGGAAGGCAGAACAAATCTTTTGACAGATACTGCCTTTGAAGTTTTGAAAGAAAAGGTAAAAGAGCTTGCGTTTTATACAGAGCTTTCGGATAAGACGACGAGTGCTTATGATTATGCGGCTATGGCGACCGAGCAGAGCCTTCGCGGCAGATTTGTGTTGACTATGCTTGATAAATTAAATTCTGCATCCGAAGAAGAAAAAGAAGTGATAGAGCTTGCGCTTAAAATCGGTGTTGATGCTTTAATGTAAAGGGGGGGTGACTGTCGTGATAAAATTTACCGAACTTCATATTATACAGTTTGGAAAGATACAGGACAGGCACATCAGCTTTACAGACGGCTTGAATGTTATCTATGGTGAGAATGAGTCGGGAAAGTCCACCTTGCAGCTTTTTATAAAGACGATGCTTTATGGACTACCAAATCAAAAAAAGCAGACAGGTGTTCTGCGTGACCGTGACAGGGCAATACCTTGGAACGAAAAGCAGGCGATGGGCGTTTTGTCACTTAGAACCGTCGAGCGTGAAATCGAAATCCACCGCACATTCGGAAAGACTGCCGCAGGTGATAAACTTGAAGTTACAGATAAAAACACAGGCGAGCATATACGGACGCTTGAAGTAGACGGCGTTGGGGAGATGCTTTTGGGCGTAAATGCAGAGGTCTTTGAAAAGACGGTTTGGATACGCCAGGGCGGTGTTGCGTTTTCAGGGAATTCGGCAGAGCTTACATCACGCCTTATGAATATCTGCGAAACCGGCGACGAGAATGTGTCAATGGAAGGCGCAAGGGAGCGTTTGGCACGCAGTGCTTTAAAGCAAAAAGCAAAGGATAATCGTAATAATCCGGGTATAATTGATACGCTGAGCAGGCGAAAGACCGAACTTCTCAGCCAAAAGCAAGAGGCAGAGAGCATTGACAGAGAAAGAAAGAATATCAAAGACAGATTGGAGAGTTTGAGGGCAGACGCAACTCAAACCGAAGCACGCCTTAAAGAGGGCGAAGAATACCTTGTGGCGAGCAAAGCAAAGGAAAAGTGTGAGCGCATAGAAAAGCTTAAAACATTTAAAGATAAGATAAAAGAGATTAACGAAAACAAAGATTGGTTGCGTGGCAAAGACTTTTCGGAAGAAACGATTTCAGATATGGAACGTCTTGAAGGCAATATTGACAGCTTGGATAAAGAGATTAACATCAGGCAGGAAAAGCTAAACGCAAGCAATACGGTTATAGATGAGAAGGTATCTTCTGCTTCGTTGATTATTGGGGCTGTTTTAGCAACTCTCGGACTTTTAACGGCATTTTTGAATATCGCCTTGGGAGTAATTTTAATTATTATCGGAGCGGCAATCACGGGCGTTTTTGTATATAATAAAAATAAAAGCAAAAAGAAAACGAGTTCTTTGGACGAAGAACGACACAATTTAGAAAAGGAAATAAGCAATCTTATAAAAGAGAAGGAAAACCTTTTCGAAAGCCTTAATAAGTTATTTAGCGAAAATAATGTTAATGCTACAGAGGAGTATAAGAAGCTTTATTTTGAGTATAAAAACAATTCCGAAAAAATAAAGACCTACACCGACGCATATAATGTCATTTTGGGAAATGATGATTTTGAGTCTTTGGTCGCAGAAAGAGGAGAACTTGAAAAGGTTTTAGAGAAAACATTTGGAAAAAGCTTTACTGAATATGATATAATTTCTCTAAGAGAGAGAAAGAATAGTATAGCACAAGAAATTTTAAATTTAGAGAACAAACTTTTATACGAGTATAGCGATAAGATATATTTGTCCGATTTGGTGTCGGAGCTTCTTGAAACAGAGGAAGAACTTGAAAAAGCTCAAAGGGTGTATGAAGCGACATTACTTGCAAGTGATGTACTTGAAAATGCGTATACCGCTATTAAGACCGACTTTACGCCGATGGTGAACAACAAGGTAAACGAGGTGCTTTTAAAGCTTACGCTTGGCACACATGACTCTGCAAGGGTGTCTGATACCTTTAAGATGACACTTGGCGAAAGCGGAAGCCCAAAAGAGGCGGAATATTTCAGTGCGGGAACATATACGCAGATTTATTTTGCGCTCAGAATGGGCATTAGTGAGCTTGTTTTAGGTGATGATACGGCATTGTTCTTAGATGACTTGTTTACTTTATATGATGACAGCCGTGCAAAAGCGGCAATGGAATATTTAAGAGAGATTTCAAACAAGAGGCAGATAATTTGTTTTACCTGTCACAAGCGTGATGTAGAATATGCAAAGGCAGAAGATACTGCCATAATTTTAGATTGATAACAGAAGGAGGATTTCTTATGTCAACAGAAGTTCAAAATTCAAGAGGAGCAGTCAAGATTTCAAATACCGTTCTTGCAAAGATTGCAGGTTATGTTACAACTACCTGTTATGGCGTGGTTGGTATGGCAACACGCAGCAGTAAAGACGGTCTTGCAAAGCTCTTAAAGCTTGAAAATATGGACAAGGGTGTAAAGATTAAGAACGATGAAGGCGGACTTGATATAGAGCTTTATATTATAGTCGAGTACGGTGTAAATATAAACTCCGTTGGCGATATTGTAAAGAATAATGTAAAATATCAGGTTGAACAGATAACCGGTTTGGAAGTAAATTCGGTTATTGTCAATATAGAGAGTATTCGTGTCAACTAAGACGCTTGCATAAGAAAGGGGTGTGGTTGGCAAATGCAAACAATAGGTATAGATGAGCTAAAGCAGATGATTTTATCTGCTGCCAACAATCTGCAAAATATGCAGAAGCATATAAACGATTTAAACATTTTTCCGGTTCCCGATGGTGATACCGGTACAAATATGGGACTTACCTTTGTAGCGGCATCACAGGATAAAAATGTATCAGGTGCAGAAGGTGCAGGGGAGGCCTTAAACGCTCTTGCAAAGGCGGCACTCAGAAACGCACGCGGTAATTCCGGCGTAATACTGTCACAGATTTTGCGTGGTATTTCAGTCGGTGCCGATGGTAAGGCAGAGCTTGGCGTTGCCGATATTAAAAATATGGCGGCAAACGGCAGAGATACCGCTTACCGTGCGGTTATGAAGCCGACAGAGGGTACAATCCTTACGGTAGTCCGTGAGATAGCGGTTTTTGCAGAGAATAATTTTGCAAAATACGATGATGTACTTGAATTTTTAAATGACATATTGGAAAAAGGAAAGGAGAGCCTTGCACGAACTCCCGAAATTCTTCCTGTACTTAAAAAGGCAGGGGTTGTTGATGCAGGCGGACAGGGTGTAATTACTCTTTTAGAGGGTGCGGTTTCGGCACTAAACGGAGAGATAATTGACCTAAGTCCCGAAGCAGTCGGTAAAATTCAACCAAAGGTAGTATCAACCGAGAATGTAAATGCAGATATAAAGTTCTTATACTGCACAGAATTTTTGGTAAATAAACCTGCCGACAGGCATGCCGCCCAATTTGAAGCGGCAATTCGTCCTAAGGGTGATTGTATGCTTGTAATTGAAGATGACGAGATTGTAAAGGTGCATATTCATACCAACCATCCGGGATATGTTATTGAACAGGCTCTTAAATTAGGCGAGCTTACAAATCTTAAAATAGATAATATGAAGTATCAACATAACGAGCGTATAAGCCGTGACGATGCCGAGGACACAAAGCCGACTCAGCCTGCAAAGGAATATGGATTTGTTGCCGTTGCATCAGGTGACGGACTTGCGGAAATCTTCAAGAGTATCGGTGCCGATTTTGTGGTTGAAGGCGGACAGACAATGAATCCGAGTACACAGGATATTCTTGATGCGGTTGAAAAGGTGAACGCAAAAAATGTGTTTGTGCTTCCGAATAACAAGAATATTATCCTTGCGGCGGAGCAAGCGGCAGAGCTTGCCGAGTGCAATGTTATTGTTATACCTACCAAGAATATTCCGCAGGGTATATCGGCTATGCTTGCCTTTGATGAAGGTATGGAATGTGACGAAAACCGTGAAGCAATGATTGAAATGGCAGAAGGAGTTGCTTGCGGACAGATTACATTTGCTGCTCGTGATTCTAATATGGACGATAAGGCCATTCACGAAGGCGAGATAATGGGTATGATAGGAAGCCAAATCGAGGTGCTGGGCGAGGATAAGGAAGAGGTTGCACTTGAACTTACCGAGAAGCTTGTTACTTCGGATAGCGGCGTTATAGCAGTTTACTATGGCGCAGATGTGACCGAGGACGAGGCAGAAGGCCTGAAAGAGAAACTGACCGAAAAGTATTCCGATATGGATGTTTCGGTTAGCTATGGCGGACAAGCGGTTTACTATTATATCATTTCGGTAGAGTAGTATTTTAAGGAGGATACGCATATGCGTCTGAATGACAGTGTGCAATATCTGAAAGGAATAGGAGAAAAACGCGCCGAGCTGTTTCATAAGCTTGGCGTTTTTACCATTCGTGACCTTCTGTATCATCTGCCCAGAGGCTATGAGGACAGGACAAGTATAAAAGATATTTCCGACTTGGCTCCGGGCGAGAGCGTGTGTGTGTGTGCTACGCCTGCAAGCGGACTCAGGTCCTTTAAGGCACGAACGGGTGCAAGAGTTATACAGGGGGCGTTTTCGGACGGTACCGGGATTTTAAAGATAACTTGGTTTAATGCACCGTATGTTACCAAAAGCTTAGCCGGCGGCGGAGAATTTATTTTTTACGGTACGGTAAATCAAAGAGGTACACAACTTGAAATGATAAACCCCATAATAGAAAAGGCAGAAAGCGGCGGCAGAAAGACAGGCCGTATAGTGCCTGTATATCCCTGTACCGCAGGACTTGCACAACGTAATATCAGGGAGGCAATAGAGCTTGCCTTAAATGGTTTGAGCGAGGAACTGACAGATATTATCCCTGAAAATTTAAGGCGTGAGTATGACTTAATGCCGGTGATGGAGGCTATCCGTGCAGTACATATGCCTGACGATTTTGAGGTGTTTTCTCTGGCACGCAGGCGACTTGCCTTTGAGGAGTTTTTGGTATTACAACTTGGTATAGCTTCTGCCAAACAGGCAAAAAGAAAGTATACTGCACCTAAAATCTCTGATGTAAAATGTATTGCGGAATTTGCAGATAAACTGCCGTTTAAGCTTACCAACGCACAAAAAAAGGTTATAAATGAGATATGCAGCGATTTAAAAAGCGATGTACCTATGAACAGGCTTGTACAAGGTGATGTAGGTTCAGGTAAGACCATGGTTGCGGCGGCGGCAATGTTTGCGGTTGC